>JAFUUE010000044.1 GCA_017483945.1 Paludibacteraceae bacterium
AAGAACCACTAACGAAACAGAGGGGCGATTTGGCACAATTAAGCGAAAAACGCTTTGCACTTTTTGCACTATTTGCACTTTGAAGATGGTAGAAGCTGGTTTAAGGTGGTTTAAGGTGGTTTAAGATAGTTCAAAATGGTTTAAGGTGGTTTAAAATTGTTTAAGATGGTTTAAGGTGGTTCAAAATGGTTGAAAGTGCAAATAGTGCAGAAAGTGCAAGGCAAATAAATTAAGTTTGCACCATCATAGGCGGAAGCCGCTCCTTCCGAAAGCGGAAGGACGCTCCGCCCTCCGAATATACGTTCGCGCCCTGCAATACGCATCGCTCGGTACATTTTTTTTGCCCCAATGCCATAAATGGTTCGTCTGCGCAAAAAAAATACACCTTGCTCTTGCGTATATGCAATATTTGTCGTAACTTTGTACGCTATTTCATATACGTTATAGCCATTTTGCATACATATACAAATATACAACATACCGGAAACACATATTCTAACATATACTTATGGATTTATTTCAGAAATGTCATTACGAAGTGCTTGATCAGGTGCGCACCGCAGGTGTTTATCCTTATTTTCACGTATTAGAGTCTCGTCAGGCTCCCGTCGTCAAGATGGAGAACCACCGTGTTATCATGTTAGGCAGCAACAACTATCTGGGTTACACGGAGGATGAGGCGGTGATAGCGGCCGGTCATGCAGCTTTGGACAAATACGGCAGCGGCGTGAGCGGCAGCCGTTTCCTGAACGGGACCCTCGACCTTCACATAGAGTTAGAGAAGGAGTTGGCCAAGTTCACAGGTTATGAGGACGCGATGACGTGCTCGACCGGTTTTCAGACCAATCTGGCAATTATCTCGGCTATCTGCGGGCGGCATGACTATATATTGAACGACCGCGAGAATCACGCGAGCATCTATGATGCATGCCGTTTGAGCGATGCACAGGTGCTGCGTTACCGTCACTCGGACATGGCCGACCTGGAGGCGAAGTTGCAGAACATTCCCGACGAGTGCGGCAAACTGATTGTGACCGACGGTGTGTTCTCGATGCGCGGAGATATATGCAAGTTGCCTGAGATTGTAGCACTTGCAGAGAAGTACGGTGCTCGTGTGATGGTGGACGACGCCCACGGTTTCGGTGTACTCGGTCCCGGCGGTCGCGGTACGGCAGCCCATTTCGGTTTGACCGACAAGGTGGACATCACGATGCTGACGTTCTCCAAATCACTTGCGAGCATCGGCGGATGTATGTTGGCCAGCCACGCTGTGACGGACTATATCCGCCACGTGAGCCGCCCGTTTATCTTCTCGGCCAGTCTGACTCCGTGCAGCGCGGCTACCGCGATGGAGGCGCTCCATCAGTTGCAGAACGACCCGCAGCGGCCGGAGCGGCTGATGAACATAGCCCATTACTTCCAGAAGCAACTACTCGCCGCAGGTGTGAAGATTATCGAGGCGCCGACGCCTATCGTGCCCATCTTCACCTACAAGACGCTGGACACCATGTTCTACGGCAAGCGGATGTTCGAAGAGGGCGTCTATGTGAACCCCGTCATAGCACCGGCGTGCGTGGAAGGCGAGTGCCTGTTGCGCACGACCCTCATGGCTACGCATACCGAGCCCATCATTGACGAGGCGGTGGATATCATCGCGCGTGTGCTGAAAGAGAAGAGTCCTTTCGAACAATAAGTTTCCTGTTCTATGGAGAAGACATTGCTGCTCACGGGCGGGTCGTCGGGTATAGGCAAGGCGACGGTGGAGTTGTTTGCCAGCCGCGGTTGGCGCGTGTTTGAGTTGAGCCGCCACGGCCGGAGTCACGGTAACATTGTCCATATCGACTGCGATGTGTGTGACGAGCCGGGCGTCCAAAAGGCGGTGGAGGAAGTGCTGCAGCAAACGGAGCGGCTGGATGTAGTCATCTCCAATGCGGGATACGGCATCTCCGGGGCTGTTGAGTTCACGGAGATGGCCGATGCGCATCATCAGTTCGACGTCAACTTCTTCGGTACGTTGGCCGTAACGAAGGCGGTGTTGCCGCAGCTGCGCAAGCAGCAAGGGGGGCGCATCATCTACACCAGCAGTGTAGCGGCCGTTCTGAGCATCCCTTACCAGAGTTTCTATTGTGCGAGCAAGGCAGCTATCAATGCCTTTGCCCTGGCCCTGCAGAACGAAGTCCGTTCGTTCGGTATTACCGTGAGTGTGCTTATGCCCGGCGATGTGGCGACAGGGTTCACCGATGCGCGCAACAAGAGCGACCGGGGCTCGGAGGTCTATCCTCACGCGCAGAAAGCCGTGGAGACGATGGAGAAGGACGAGCGTGCGGGCATGTCTCCCCTGGCTATGGCCCGTGACTTCTACCGTATCGCCACAACCGCCAATCCCGCTCCGCAGTATGTCGGCGGGGCGCAGTATAAGTTCTTCTGTTTCCTTGACCGTGTGCTTCCCAAGCGTCTGGTCAATCGGATAGTGGGAGCTCTCTATCAATAAGATGAAGCATATCCGTATCGTTTCACCGTCCGGGGCAATTGAGCCGCAGTATATAGATACCGCGGCGGAGCGGTTGCGCGGATGGGGCTACCGTGTGTCAGTAGCGCCGCATGCGTACGATGTGTGCGGCCGTTTTGCGGGCAGCGACGCTGCCCGCGCCGAGGATGTGATAGGGAGTCTCACCGAGGCGGATGCGGACATTGTGCTCTGCAGCCGCGGCGGATACGGGTTGCAACGCATCGTAGAGCCCATAGCGCGGGCACTGGCGATTGCACAGGGTCCCCTACCCCTCGTCGTCGGCTTCTCGGACATCACTGTCTTGCACCGGCTTATGGCGCGCCACGGGGCAGCCTCGCTGCATGCAGTCATGTGCAAGCATATAGCGACCCTGCCGGATGATGCGGAGCCGCTGGTACAGTTGCGGCATGCGCTGGAGGGGGAGACGCTGCGTTATGCGCTACCGTCACACCCTCTCAACCGCTATCCGGCGGAGCCGGTCAAGGGCCGATTGCTCGGAGGCAACCTGAGTGTGCTGTACGGGCTGCAGGGGACGCCGTTGGCACTCCCGCAGGGACGTGGGGAGGGGCGCATCCTCCTGATAGAGGACATCGGCGAGCGGCATTACCATATTGACCGCATGATGCGTAATCTGCGACTGAGCGGTGCACTGGAAGGGCTGAGCGCGATGCTGGTCGGGCAGTTCTCCGACTGCGATGCTGACCCGAAGATGGTCTCTTCGGGAGACAGGGCGCAGTCCGTCTATGAGACGATACTGGAGGCCGTGGCAGACTATGATTATCCTGTTCTTTTTGATGTACCGTGCGGGCATGTGGCGCATAACCTGCCTTTCCTGTTGGAGGGAACGGCCACTCTCTCCTACAGCGAGGGGCGCACTCTTCTCTCCCAAGAGGGGCTAAGCAGATAGCGCCGTATAGCCCAATCCGGGACAGCGGAATAGTCCAAAGCGGAGTAGCAGATAGTCAAATAAATGCACTTTTTTGCTGATTTATTTGCGTATGTCAAAAAAAAGCAGTACTTTTGCAATCCCTTTGTGGAGTGTGTGTCCTGAGCAGCGTAGATGTATAGGCACATGCAAGTACAGGGGTCAGGAAAGATGGCGGAGTGGTCGATCGCGGCGGTCTTGAAAACCGTTGACCTTAACGGGTCCGGGGGTTCGAATCCCTCTCTTTCCGCTTAACCAAAGAGGAGCACCTAACAATAGGTGCTCCCCTTTTGGTTATAGAAGGACAGGGCCTTCTTCAACCACGGACGGGGGGTCTCCGCCGCTAACGCTCTGTCGATTAATGCGGAGCATTGCTCGAATCCCTCTCTTTCCGCTTAACCCAAGGGGAGCACCTAACAAAAGGTGCTCCCCTTGGGTTATTTCAAGCAAGTATGTCAGAAGTTCTCTGCGGGGAGGGGATGGCCGGTGATAGTGTAAGTGTGGCCGTTGCGGAGGATGCGGAGTCGGCCATTGCAGAGGATTTTACGGGCAGCGGAACGGTTGTCGGCATCGGTGGCGGGGACAGCCTGCGGGTGTTGGCGCGTGTATTTATAGACAGGAGGTTCGCCGTCGGAGTCGCTGGTAGAGTAGAAGACGTCATCGTTGAGCCAGCAGAGGGCCTCTCCCTGCCACTCATACTCATAGCAGTCAATGACCTGCGGTTGGCGCAAAAGGGTCTCTGCGACAGACTCGTCGCCGATGCGCTCCCAATAGAGGATCCACGAATAGGCCGCCTCGATATTGTTATGGTTCTTGATGAGGATATAGTTGCCATCGGGAGATATGTCGGCGGCCGTGACGAGGTGGAAGCCTCGGCATTGCCGGTTCTTGGCATTGATACCGATGTCGGAGCGTACGCCAAGGTCGCAGACATAGGTGAGCGTCTGTGTCTCGTCACCATAATCCGTGCGGAAAGGCAGGCTGAAGACTTGGCAGACATTGTAATAGACCTTGGTGATGATGTAGAGGACTTGATCGCGGTTGTCATACATGAGTGCCTCGTTGTTGTGGCTTCTGCCATCGGGATAGACATAGTGAATCTGCGAGGGGGTGATTGTGATGTCACTGCCGGTGATGGCGGGTTCTTCGAAATAGAGGATGCTATAGAAATCGTCGTCCTCGTTGTTGTCTCCGAAGGCTCCGATGAAGAGATAGTCAGTGCCGTTATAGACTCCTCCGCAGAGGTCTTCCCAGTCCCAGTCGCGTACGCCGTTGCCGGTGTTGAGGTTGACCTGTTGGGCTTTCTGCTGTCCGGTCTCGTCGGTGGCGATGATATGTGTGCCGAAGTTATCGCTCTCCATCCAGATGTATCCGGGTGTGACGCGTGAGCAAGCGATGCCGGAGACCTCGTCGAAGTGCAGGGAGGCGCTGAGGGAGCCGCATTGTGCGCGGGTAAAGTCGGTGTTATGGGGCAGGATGACACCGTTATACATAAGTGAGTCGGGGTTGTCGGTGACGGGTCGCTCTTCTCCTTCGCCGAGGATGGTCAGGCTGATGTTACGCAGGCGGAAGGAGCCGGATGCCGCAGCTCCGGGGTTGACGATGAAGCCCAGACGGGTGAAAGCTTTCTCGCCGATGGCATAGGCGGGTGCATCCCAGTCGAGAGCGCCGTCGGGTGTGATGATTTCACTTTGCCATTCGGTGTTTTGGATATTGGGCCAATAATCGGTTTGAATCCAGCGATTGCCGTCTATATCACGCAGATAGACGAAGAGGACTATGCCGTCAGCAAAGCCGGGAGCGCCGTCGCCACAGTACTCATAAGAGATAGTGGGGACTTGCGTGAGGTTATTGACGGGGAACTCGACGCCGGCCCATTCCCATCCTCCTGCGGAGTATTGGACAGTGAGGACACCGTCAGCCACGGAGGGTGTGGCGGAGCAACCGGTGAAAGCCATCTCGGCGGCGGCATTGAGATTGACATCAATCACTTCCGCATTCAGTGTGAGTGCGGCACAGAGTACGAGGGGTAAGAAGAAAAGTTTTCTCATGGTAGTAGAATTAAATATTATTAACTGTCTATTTATTAGCCTTTTGTAGGTATTCGGCATGCAAGTAACCCAATAATCACCCAATAATAACCCAATAATGACCCAATAAGAGCCCTATTCTGGTCCAGATTTATATGCGGATACGAGGTTATTTGTATCTGTTTATCAGGTTATTTAGAGAGGGCGTACATGGCGAATGCCGCGCAGCAGATACCTGCTATCTGCAGGGGGTTGGGTATGACGCTGAGTAT
The DNA here is from genome assembly GCA_017483945.1 of Paludibacteraceae bacterium. GTDB lineage: Bacteria > Bacteroidota > Bacteroidia > Bacteroidales > Paludibacteraceae > Colicola. Next base: position 5,737 of record JAFUUE010000044.1, read on the forward strand.
GATGAGCGAGAGCAGGACGGTGACCATAGGCGAGAGTCCCTCCATGGGGGAGACGATGACGGCCTTGCCATAGCGATAGGCATAGACGAGTGTGAGGGCACCGATGGAGTTGAGTATCTGAATACCGAAGCAAGCGAGGCTCTTGGAGAGGACCTGTTCCCCCGCGAAGAAGGCCGCGGCGTCGCCGTTCATATAGTAGGCGACGGGGATGAGCAGGAGGGCTGTGAGTGCCATCCAGACAAAGATAGACTCGGCGTCCATGGAGTTGTTGGCGAACTTCATGAAGAATCCCTGGATGCCCCATGCGAAGAGGACAAGTACGGCGAGGACAATCCACAGCCATCCGCTGACGGGGCTGCCCTCCTGTCCGGTCTCCAACGAGAGAAGGAGTATAGCAATGAGGGCGACGATGATACCGGCAATCTGCCAGCGAGTCGCTTTTTCCCGGAGGAAGATAGCGGCAAGCGTGATAACGATGACGGGAGACATCGAGATGAAGGGGTAGATGATATAGGACGGTCCGAGCGTAAGCGCCTTGAAGAGCACGAGTTGTCCTCCTGCTCCGAGGAGTCCGACGGTGCATCCGAGTAGTGCGGACTTGGCGTCATGGAGGAAGCGTCCCTTGTTGATACAGAGTGCGACGATGGCGCAGGGTATCATAGAGAGAGCCCAGAGGATATAGACGACGGTGTCGGGTATGCCGTTCTGAATCTGGTAGCCCGAGAAAGCGCCCCATACGCCCCATGTGAGGACGGTGATGAGGATAAAGAGAAGCCAGAGTTTGTTTTTCATAAAATCATTTACCATTTGGTCATTTACTATTTGGTCATTTATTTATTCATTTAGCCATTTGAGCATTTACCATTTGGGCATTTACCATTTGGTCATTTACTATTTGGTCATTTACTATTTGGTCATTTACTATTTGGTCATTTACTATTTGGTCATTTATTTAGTCATTTAGCCATTGGGGCATTTAGTTCACCATGATGGTGGTGATGTAGTTATAGCCGGTGGATTCGTCCCAGACACTATCATTAGCCAGACGTATGGAGAATTTGGGGTCGTCATGGAGCGAGGGATAGGGGTCGGGGAGGTTGAGGCAGAGGCGATAGGCGCCGTGCATGGCGGCATCGAGGTTGCAGGCGAGGGTGAACTTATGCTGCTTGCCGGGGAGCCAGAAGCGCGGATCCACGGTCTGGGGATAGACATATTTCTCGTCAGGATTGCCCTCCTTGACAAAGACGAGTTCGACAGCACGTTTGTTCATGGGTGCGGCGAAGCCGGAGTTATGGAGTTGGAAGAAGGCCTCGAAGGGTTGTCCGGCGGCGGGTTGTTCGGTGGTGATGACGGCGCGGTCGAGGGCGAGGCGATAGCCGAGTCGGCGTTTGATTTCGTTATAATGGTTGTCCTCAACCCATAGGCTGAGCACGTCGGGATGGTAGGAGTTGCAGAGGTATGACCAGTGGAAGATCTCCATCTGCTTGACGGCGTTCTCGCCATAGGAATACTCGCACTCCTTGCATGTCTCTCCTCCCATGAGGGTATATTTGGTGTCTTCGGCCCAGAAGTCCCGTTCCTCGTCGTTGTGGTAAGTGCCAACATCGCTGTCGGAAGAGACGAAGCAATCGTTATGTCCAGCCCAACGGGCCTTGACGGTCGGTTGGAAAGCCTCTTCGGCAGTCAGGGGTTTGACCTCCATGTCATGTGTACGGAGGTAGCGCATCTTGAACTGCGGCTGGCGGAAGCATATCTGTCGGTCAGCGGGGACGACCTCCATGAGTCGTTCGGCGATAGGCCAGCGCGTGGCATAGCCTTCGTCCTTGGCGGGGTTCTGGGGGTAGTTGGTCGTATAGTACCACTCTCCCCATGAGCCGATGAATCCGCACTGCACGCAATAGATGACATCGGCATGCTTGGCGAGATAGGGTGCTATCCGGTCAATATGCCTAAGGGCCCACGCTGGTGTTGCGTCCCAGGGTTTGTCGTCGAGGCTATGGTTGGGCTTGTATGAAAAGCGCAGGATAGCTTTGGCTCCGCCGGCCCGCAGTGCATTCATGTTACGGTCGAGGCGCTCGAGGAACTCGGGGGCGATGTCGCTCTCGATATAGTCGGTCAGATAATAGGAGTGGAGATAGATAGTGATGTGGGATTGTCTCCTATTATTGGTGACGGTCTCTACCGCGAGTGTGTCCTCCAGGTCGTCGGTGGTATAATATTTCTGCACATAGAATCCTCGTTCGGGATTGGTTATCTGCTCGTTCGTCTCGGTGAAGGAGACGGTCTGCCCTTGGGGAACGGGATCCTCTCCGTTGCAAGCGAGGAGCGAGAGTGCCAGTGCGAAGACAAGATATCTGTTTTTCATACTATGTCGGGAAGGGGTTATATAGTGGCGCAAGGGGTTCCTTGCGCCACTGAATCGGGTTATTTATCAAATGCGACGTACAGTTTCTTGGAGCGTCCGATATGGTCGCCATCGGGTCTGTTAGCCTGCGGAAGGAGTCCGACAGCCTCCCAGTTCTGCTGGATATCGAAGCCTATCTCGAATCCCTTGGGATTGAAGGTGAAAGGAATCAGTTCGATAGCGAGACGTCCCTCGACGATGCTGTCGCCGATGAGTTGGGTGGCGCTCAGTTTCTGCGATACGGGTTGCTCGGCCCAGAGCCATCCTTCGCCGTTGAGCGGTCCGTTCCAGAGGGAGACGGTGGGTGTATAGGATACCTCGTTGCCGTTAGCGTCCCAGAGGACACCTTCGAACATCAGGTCGGTATTACCCTTGTCGGGGGAGTCGAAGAGGTCCCAGAATCCTCCGGTCTCGTCGCTGTTATCGGCGTTGATGTAGATATGCATGGCGTCCACATCGGTATGGCTGGCCATCTGGGCGGGGTCGAAATGGAGCGAATAGAAGATACAAACGGAGTCCGCATAGACACGTATCTTTTTGAGAGCGGGGAAATATGGGAGTTCGGGGCAGGTAGCCTCCGAAATCTTCGTTTGGTCGAGTTTATCCCAGTCAGCGAGGGTCTGGTCGTTGACCTCGATGGGGCGTACATAATCGAACAGGCTACCGGGGTCTGTTCCGGGGTCGGGTTTGTTCTTTTCGTCACATGCCACGAAGGCGAGTGTTGCCACGCACAGGAGTGCGATTTTCCAAGTTGTTTTCATAATGCTGTTGTTTTAATGGTTTATATATTGTTTAGTCGAAAGCATTGCGCGTCTGGAGACGCGACCGCGGGCGAGCCGCCCGCGTCCCAGGCGGGTGTATCAGGCGTCGAATTAGTAGTCGGGGTTTTGCTCTATACCGCTGACAGTCCATTCGCTGTTGGGAATGGGGTATTGGATATGCGGTTCGGTATAGCTGACCTGCTCCCAAGCCTGTACACCGGGGAAGCGGCGGTCCATGTCACGTTTGTTACGATAGACATCGAACATGCGGTGTCCCTCGAAGGCCAGTTCGAGCCGCCGTTCGTCCATGACTACGTCCACCGCATCGGCATAGCCGTGCATATTACCGGCGGCGAAGAGTCCTGCAGCGGGGATGCCTGCTCGTGTGCGGATGATATTCACGAGGTTGAGGGCATTGGTTTCGTCGCCTGTACGTGCGTAGGCCTCAGCAGCATTGAGGAGGACCTCCGCCCAGCGGCAGCAGACGGGCGAAGATAGTGTCGGGACGCCGTCCTGATAGCCGAACTTGGTCACATAGTACTTAGGATAGGAGTTGCGCGTCTCGATATTGGAGGGGAGGATGCGTACGAGCAGGTCCTCGCCATGGTAGTCGAGGTGGTGCTCGATATACTCACCTTGGACGAGGCGGTTCTCGATGGTATAGGTGACGCCTCCCTCGACGAAGGAGTAGGTGCCTGTGCCGTCATCGGTGACAGCCATTATCTTGACGTCCCGTTTCTCCGTTGAGCCGGCATTGCCGTTGGGGATATAGACGTTGTAGGTAGCGGCCGGAGCCTCGCCCTTGTTGTACTGCGGATGGATGAAAGCGGCATAGCGGACATCCATCGGATAGCGTTCGTAGAGGTTGAGCAGCGGGTCGGAGGGGTAGATTTCGCCCCATCCGCCTCCGTCCTTATTGTACATAGAGCCGATAGAGGACTGTCCGCGGTCCTCGGTCACCTCGTGTGCGATGCAGAAGAGGGTCTCGTCGGAGTTCTTGGCATTCGCGAAATAGTTGGCGAGGTTGGCGTCCAACTTGGTAGCGGGGTCCGCACCTCCGAGCATCTCGGTGACTATAGCTATACAGTCGTCATATTGCTGCATATAGAGATACACGCGCGAGAGCAGTCCAAGCGCCGCGTCGCGGCTCGGGTAGCCTGCATTTCCGCGCGATGCGCCCATGAGTGAGGCGGCCTTGCGGAGGTCGAGGACGATTTGGTCATAGACTTCGCCGACGGGATTGCGCTTGATGGCGGTGACGAGGGAGACGGTGTCGAGCGGGATACCCAACTCCGTGCGTCCGTAGGAATAGGGCTTGGCATAGAGTGTGACCAGGTTGAGGTGCATCATAGCCCGTATGAAGTAGGCCTCACCGAGTATCTGCCGGTCGTCCGCCTTGGTCTCATCGAGCGTCTCAATGAGCGTATTGGCCATATAGATAATCTTATAGCCCAGCATCCAGAGGGTACCGACATTCTGGAGATTGTCGGTCATGGTGTAGGTTGTGGCCTGGAACAGAGGGTCGGTACTTCTGCCAGAGAGGCAGATATTGTCCGCGGGGAACTCGGCCATCTGGAAATAGTGGCGGCAATAGGTATTGCCACTCGGATAGCCGAGATACTCGACCTCGTCCTTGAGCAAGGAGTAGCAGCCATCGATAATCATAGCATTGGCGTCGCGGATGATGATGTCTGTGCTCTGCTCGTCCGAGGGGTAATAATCCAAGTCGCAAGACAAGGCACAAAGTGCCAACGTACCAAGGACGAAGGTACGAATAACTATATTCTGAATTCTCGTTTTCATGATTGTATCAACTTTAAGCGGTCCATTATCCATTGTGCATCACATCAGAACGATATCTCAAGTCCTCCCTGGAAGGTACGTCCGACGGGGTAGTTAGAGGAATAGAGTCCGGCGAGCGTATTGGCTCCTGTCACGAGATTCACTTCGGGGTCCATACCCGAGAAGCTCGTCGCCGTCCAGAGGTTGTCGGCCGTGAAGTATATACGGCAGCGGGTCATATGCGCCTTCTTGATGAGGTCGGCAGGGAAGTCGTAGCCGAGCGTGATATTGCGCAGGCGGAAGAAACTGCCATCCTCCAGATAGCGCGAGGAGACGGCGTTGGAGTTGGAGGGGTTGGCGCTGACGGCACGCGGGTGGGTGGCGATATCGCCGGGTTTCTGCCAGCGGGTCCATCCCTGTGCCGCGATGGAGAGTTGGTTAATATCGGTGTATGCGCCGTCAGCGTCCGTCATCTCGCGCGTGCTGTTATAGATGAGGTTGCCGTAGGTGAAGTTGGTATTGACATGGAGGAAGATGCCATTCCAGCTGACCTGTGTGTTCAGGCCTCCCGAGAAGACGGGGCTGGCCGAACCGACCACGCGGGCATAGGTGGCGTTATAGTCGTTGGTGGTCGTCTTGTTGCCGGCAGCATCGAGGACATACTCGCCGTCCTTGTCAACCACATACCAGAGAGGGTCTCCATTGGCAGGATCCACGCCGGCCCACTCCTTCATATACCAAGAGTAGATATCCTGTCCTTCGCGGACCTGCTGGCTCACGTTGATAGCCGTCTGCAGGAAGGGCTTATGGTCGGGAGTTTGGGTGACACGGTTGTGGTTGAAGCCGATATTGAAGCCGACATCCCAACGCCACTTGTTGCGGTCGAAGATATTGGCATCAATGCGGTACTCGATACCACGGTTGCGCACGGAGCCTGCGTTCTTTGTGACCTTGAAGAAGCCGGTAGAGGGTGCTACGGGCACGTCAAGGAGCAAGTCGGTATTGTCGGTCTGGTAGAGGTCAATCGACATATCGATACGCTTGATAAAGGTCAGGTCGATACCGATAGCGGCCATATAGGCAGTCTCCCAGCGCAGGTCGGGGCTGGAGAGGCGGCTGGATGTGGCGCCGACATTGTTCTGATACAGGTTAGACAGTCTGTAAGTAGAGAGGTACTGGTAGGGCGGTATGTTGTTATTACCCGTCACACCATAGCTGGCACGCAGTTTGAGGAAGGAGACGGTCTGCTGGTTGCGCATGAAGTCCTCGTTGCTGATGAGCCAGCTGGCCGCCACAGAGGGGAAGTGTCCGACGCGATGGCTCGGGGCAAAGATAGAACTGGCTTCCGCGCGGTAGGTGGCAGTGAGGAAATAGCGCTTGGCATAGTCGTAGCCGGCCTGAACGAAGGCAGACCAGGAAGCGCCGGGGATATTGTATCCCGCCACGGCGTAGGGCGCGGATGCGTTGAGGGCGTCAATGCCGTTAGGCATGCCTGTGCCCTCGGCGGTGGTATATTCGCTCTTCCACACGCCGTACTCGAAGCCGAGCATGGCGTTGAAGCTATGTGCGCCCCACTGCGAGCCACCCTTCAGGATATTGGTCGTACCAAAGGACTTATTGAGTCCGATGCCCTCGGAGAGGTGGCCTTTCTTGAAGGTGTCGTGATAGGTGCGGCGGTCGGTATATTCGTAGCCTTTAGAATAGCCGGTGCTGAAGGTGTTGGTTGTGGCGAAATGCAGCCAGTCGGTGAAGTGCACATTGAGCTGGAGCACGCCGGCAAAGTCGAAGCTGTTAGCGCGTGCGTAGTTGTACTGCGCGGACTGGAGTGAGTTCCACTGGGTGTGGCTATACCAGGGCTTGCCGTTATCGGAGCGCCGGGTGTTATTGATATAGACGTAGTCGGAGGTGGGATTGCCGTTGGCATCGAGGGCGTAGGGGTTGTCGAGCGGCATCTTATAGAAGGCATCGTCCAGCATCATCCACGAGGGAGCATAGTCCACGGTGGACTTATTGAAGTCGATTTTGATGTTCATGTCCAGCCATTTAGCGAGGTCCGCCTTGATAGAGGCATGTCCGCTAACCTTCTGCATGCCGGTGCCCTTAAGGGTGCCTTCCTCTCCGAAATAGTCGAGCGAGGCGTAGTAGCCGACATGCTCCGAGCCGCCCTTGACGGCGACGTTGTAGTTCTGGAGGAGTCCGGTATGGAAGAACTCGTTCTGCCAGTTCCAGTCCTGGTTCTTGAGATAGTCCCAGTCATCCTGATAGAGGATGCCGAAGGTGCCGGAACTGAAGAGAGTCTTATGGTAGCGGAGCAGCTCCATCGAGTTCATCATGCGGAAGTTGCCGAAGAGCGCCTGTTTGGCTCCGACGGTGCCCTTGAGGTCCACAGAGATTTTGTCCCCGCGCTTGCCGGACTTAGTGGTGACGACGATGACGCCTCCCGCGGCAGCGGCACCGTAGATGCCGGTAGAGCCGGCGTCCTTGAGCACGGAGATAGTCTCGACGTCGTTGGGGTTGAAGGTACCTCCCATCACGCCATCCACGACATAGACAGGGGCAGAAGAGGCGGTGATAGAGCCTGTTCCTCGGATACGTATCTGGGCGGCATCACCGGGTTGTCCACCGGCATTGGTCACCTGCACACCGGCAATCTTGCCCTGGAGCATGTTGCCGACATCCGAGGAGGTGACATCGGTCAGTTCTTCGGAGGAGATAGTGACGACGGCGGAGGAGAGTTCGGCCTTCTTGACAGCGGAATAGCCGAGTGAGACGACCTCCTGGAGCTGTTGTGCGTCCGGCTCCATGATGATGCGCATGTCCTGTACGGCGCGTATCTCGATGGTCTTATAGCCGATATAGGACAGTTGGAGTGTGGCTTTGTCGGGGACGGCGAGTTCGAAATTACCGTCAAAATCCGTCACGGTACCCGTGGTGGTTCCCTTGACGAGCACACTCACACCAATCATCGGTTCCGACGTGTCAGCGTCGATAACCGTACCCTGTACGCTGATGTCGGCGAGAGCCACCAAACTCAGAGTAAGGAGGAATAAGACAGGAATGATTCTTCTCATATATTTTCTTTATTGAGGGATTAATTTAATCAAATAGTTTCTCGTGAAGCTGACCTCTATATGTGGGTCGGCGCCATTGACGATGAACTGTTTCGGGGTGTCGGCGGTGTATTCGACGGCGGTATAGGTGCAGTCGGGGTCAAGTCCCCGCAGTTCGAGAAGGCCGTCAAAAGCGGGCATTCCGGGGTCGAGGTAGAAGGCATAATAGAGTGCATCCTTTGTACCTTGTACATCGTCACCTTGTACCTTGATGACATGTGCCTCGGGGTAGTCGAATCCCCATGTGTAGAGGTTGAGGTACTCGCCTCGGGCGAGGTCGTTGTCCCGATAGATACGCATCCATTTGCGGATGAGGGCCTCGCGTTCGGGTGTGAGGAGGAAGGGTCCGTCGGTGACGTAGGGGTTGTCCTTGGGATAGGTGAACTTAGTGCCGATGACGGCTCCGGTGCCGATTTGGGAAGCGAAGTCATCGCCGTTGTCGGTGAGTTCGACATGGTCGCCGTAGTAGGCGAGGTCGGGCGCCATAGCGGCATAGGCTTTGCGTTTCATGCGCACCTGGCGCGAGGACATGGGATCGGAAGCGACGGCCTGGTTGATATGGGGCAGAAGCCAGTAGTTGACGGCACATCCGCAGGGGCATACCTGGACGACGGCGTCGGGCTTATAGGCGCGTGCGAGGTCGAAGACTTTGCCGAAATAGGTGTGCATGCGTTCGGACGCATCCCAGGGGCTGCTGAGGGCGGAAGTCTCGTTATAGTCCGGGAGGCAGCAGTTGAGGTGCTGGCCGTCAATCTTGAGTCCATCGAAGTTCCACGTGGAGAGGAACATACGGAGCAGGTCGGCGGTGTAGGCGTCGGTGGCGGGATTGACGGGCGAGAGGTACCAGCTGTCCCACCAGGTGATATATTCGCGCGCCCACTCATCGGTGAGGAGGAGCATCTCGGGGTGCTCCTTGGCGAGGCGTGTGTCGGGGTCGGCGGCGAGGGGTGCCCACCAGAGCTTGGCTTTGAGTCCACGGCGGTGTATCTCGTCGGTGAGGCGCTGCATGTCGCGGTCGCCTCCGGGGAAGCGCGCATTGGTGGTCCAGTCGCCTTCGGCTATCTGGTAGCCGTCGTCCACATCGACCCATCGGAAGCCCAGTTCGGCGACTTTATCGAGTGTGCCGATGACCTCGTCGATAGTGAACAGTCGTTCGTATCCCCAGGCGCACCAGACGGGCTCGAAGGCCTCGGGTTCGGAGGGCTGCATGCGGAGATCAAAACGGGACTGCATATAGTCGGAGAACATGCGCAGGGCGTTGAAGTAATCGCCGTGGTGGGTGTAGCGGAAGGCACGGAAGCAACGGAGAGTGTCGCCCGTGGCGAGTTCGACCGGCTCGGGGAGGTCGTAGCGGAGCGAGGCTGTGACGTGGTTATCATAACGTTGCCACGAGACAGGCATAGAAATCATCCGCAGGACGGGCTCGAAGAGTCCGATGGCGACGGCACCGTCGCGCTGCCAGAGGTCGATGAGGGGAATACCTCCGCCGTAGTCGGAGTTGTTCATGCCGAGGTAGTTCTGCTTGGCGAATCCCTCGGTGACGGGGAGGACCCAGTCGAGTCGTGCGGAGGTGCTGGAGGGTTGGAGCGACCAGACGACCGTGTCATGGGGGACAACGGAGGTGCGGCAGAGCTCGTAGGCGCGTACGGTGACGGGTTTGCCGAGGTTGACGAAATAGGTCTCAATGACCTCCAGCCCTTCGACTTCCGGTACGGGTGTGACGGTCTGATGTTTGACCACGCGCAGTCCGTTCCCGGAGAAAGGGAAGGACTGCATGTCGGCCTCGGCGCAGACGAGGCGCTCGGTGTCCTGCTTGGGGGCACATGCCGCCAAGGTGAGGAGGAAGAGGGAGAAGAGGATATGGGTTGTTCTGGTCATATGGAGCCTGATTTATCGGGGAGGGAGATTCGCCAAACATGGCGGATGCGGGGAATGGGAAGGGAATTAGCGGTATTGTGTCAGGATTCGTTCGGCGTTGTCGTGGTAGAGTTTGCGGAGGACGTCATCGGGGAGGTTGAGGGCGGAAAGGGGCCAGTGGTATCCGTACTCGGGGACGTAGAAGTGCTCGTCGTTGGTCTCGAGCACACGGAAGATGTTGTGGTACATGGAGGGCTCGGTGCCGTTATCGGTGCCGAAGAGGACTCGGTCCTGATAGCGAATGAGGAAGTCACGTGTAGCTCGGGGCGTGTGTGCGGACTCGGCCACGCGTGCAGAGATGTCGAAATACATATTGGGATACTTGTCGAGCAGTGAGGCGAGTCGCGGGAGGTCGTGATTCATGTTGAGATAGTGGCAGGCGATGAAGATGGTGGCGGGATTGTCCCGGACGGCGTTCTCGAAGGAGTTGATGAGTTGGTCGTAACCATAGCAGTCGGCGGTGTCCACATGCCATGTGACGGCATTGACGAGTCCGTCATTAGTCTCATCCATAGGCAGGTACATCCAGTACGGCTCGGCGATATGGATGCTGACGGGCATGCGGAGTTCGGCACACTTAGCGAGGAGCGGCCGGAGTCTGGGGTCGTCGATATGTATGCCTGTCCCGTCGGCGGGTCGTGCATAGGTGTCCCCTTCTCCCTTGTCGCCCATCTCTCCGATGCCGACGGCTCCGAGGTCGTGGCAGCGTTCGAGTGCGGCGATGCCGGCAGCGGGCCACTCGTCGGTATCGATGCCGGTGTAGTCGAAGCAGCACCAGAAGCGGAAGCGGTCCTTGTAGGGCTCGTAAGCCTGCACGAACTCCTCGAAGGGACGCCCTATCCAAGAGCAGTGCATGACGGCGGTGTTGAGCACGCCGACGCTGTCCATGACGCGTACCCATTGGGCTATCTCCTCTGGGTTGGAGGTATAGTCGTGGGAGTGCATGTCGATGATGTCGAACCGTGCCCGCTCGACCCGTGTGACGGGTATGTTATTGATGACGGTCGGGGCGAAGTCGCGGAGCAGGATGTGGTTGACAGGCGAGTCCTGAGTCCGTTCGCCGTCCGCGGGTCGCGGGTCGGAACAAGCGGGAAGGAAGAGCGCTGTAGCGAGGAGGAGTAGCCAAGAGTGTTTCATGAGAGACAGGGTGTTAGTGTGGCAGGGAAGAGGAGAGAAGCCTGTACATCGCCGCCTGCGGGGCGATGTACAGGCTTAGGGTAAGGGAATTAACGGATTTGTCCAAGGGCATTATAGCGAACGCCGTCGCGGATGATGAGGAGTTGTCCGTTGTCGATGACCTTACGGGCAGCCGTTTCGGCCCGGGTAATGTCTAGGAATGTAGCCGTCGGGAAGGTGATGCTGAGGGCGTTGGTTGCGAAGGTCCACGTGAAGGTGTAGATGCCTGCTTGGTCCGCCCGCAGCAGCATGTTGTCACCATTGCCGGTGATGCCCTCTGCGCCGGTAAATTCACGATGGTAGGTGTAGCCGTTAGCGCGCCAGTCGGAGCCGTTGAGGATGACCTTGAACTCATATTCGCCCGCGGCAGCGATATTGACTGTGCCGGTGGCGGTCAGCTTGTCGGCAGCGAGGACAAAGTCGGTCTCCGCCTCCCAGTTGTCCCATCCGCCTTTGACCACAGCGGTCGGGTCTATCTCGGCATCGGCTGTCTTGGTGGCGACAGCGCCGACGTAGTTGTCGTCATTGGGGTTGTAGGAGATGGTGATAGTATAGACGCCCACCTCGGAGATGGTCAGTTGGTAGTTGCTTGCGGGGTAAGCGACTGTCCAAGCGTGGTCCACACAGACCTTAAACTCGATAACGCCATTGGGGAGGGGGAGGTCGGTCTGCTCCCATTTGTAGGTATTATCCGCCTGGAGGGTCATGTCGTTCGCGGTGTTAGCGGGGTCCCATGATGTGCCGAAGGCGACCTCGGAGTTGCCGGCGACGGTATAGGTGTGTGCGGGAGTTTCCTCAGCCGCGACCCAACGAGGGTCACCGATAGCGGAGCCGTCTGCGGCAGCGGTGAGTGCGGGTGAGCCTTCGCCGAGGGTGAAGTCGCCATTAGCGGCATCGGCAAAGAGGGGGTCAGCAATGATACAATTATTTTTAGTAACGGCACTCTGCATGCCATAGTTCGAGTCACTCGCATAGTTAAAGACAAGGCAGTTGTTTGCTGCCACAGCGTCGCGGATAGTACGCACGCCGCTTGTGCTCTCCGGCATAGCGAAGATACAGTTGGAAACGACGGCGCCGGAGGTCATGCTTACCTTGCCGATAGCAGCGTAGTCTGTGTTCATTGCCTGCACATTATAGAACGTACAATGGTCAACGAGCAGCGAGCCGGAAGCGGCACGCGTGTCTATCACGCCGGCATAGTAGCCCGAAGCATCGGTGGCGATATCGGCGAAGGTGGAGTTGGTGATAGAGATGGCAGCCGGGTTGGTATTCTCAAGGAAGATAAAGCTCTTTTTGATGTTGTGAATATAGCAATCACTAACCGTTACAGCGCTTAATCTCCGGGAGGCTGTACTACGGATGATGGCCGCATTCTCATTCCAGTTATAGAACTCGCAGCCTTCGAGAATCACGGTCTTTCCCTCTGTATCATCCGCAGGGACGATAACATTCTCG
>JAFUUE010000045.1 GCA_017483945.1 Paludibacteraceae bacterium
GTTCTGCTCCACGTTCTCTCCGACTAACTGCGTGAGCCACCGGGCAGTGTCTTGTGCGAGTTGGTGGTTATTGAGTCGGAAGAGCAGGTCGTCCACGGCCTGTTGTATGACCTGTTCGGAGTCGAGTGTGAGTTCGTATTGAGCAGGCAGTCCCATCTCGCGTGCGAAGGCGCGGAGTATATGCTGGAAGAAGCCGTCTATGGTATTGACGGCGAAGTCGGTGTAGTCCTGAAGGATGTCGAAGAGCAGGTCTTTGGCCCGCTGCCGGAGTTGCTGTTCGTTGAGGGCGAAGTCGGAGAGGAGGTATTGGTAGTGTGGCGACCGGTCGGGCGTTGTGGCCAGGATGTAGAGTTCGCGCATGATACGCTCCTTCATCTCGGCGGTGGCTTTCTTGGTGAAGGTGACGGCAAGGATATGTTTGTGTGGGTGCTGATGTGTCTGTCCGGCCTGCATGAAGAGCAGTCGGATATACTCACGTGCGAGTGTGAAGGTTTTGCCGCTTCCCGCAGAAGCCTTGTAGATAGAGAGCATATATGTCAGTTTCGGACGGTGATGACGTCGTTGGAGTAGATGGTTGTATATTTGCGTAGCGGTTCTCGGCAGATGCCCTGTGTGGGTGTGGCATATCCGAAGCTGAGGTCGTATTGTTCACCGCAGATGGGGCATATGGCGAAGATGCCGTTGATGTCGAGTGGTTGTGTGGGGTTGAGGCAGTGTGGGCAAGTGAGGTCGAAGGAGGAGTAGAGTCCGTTGCCGTCGATGAAGACGACCACTCCTCCGTATCCGTAGTAGTCGAGCGGTGTGCGGGGCATGGTGTGTGTGCCGAAATGGTAGCCGTTCTTGTCCACGGTGATATAGCTGTAGATATTAGAGGGGACGAAGTGGACGTATTGTCCGAGGCGTGTGTCTATCTTGAGTTGTACGGGATAGGACGGGACGGAGCTCTGCCAGACAGTGCCCTGACAGGCGGAGAGTACCGGCAGGATAGTGAGTAGCAGTATGCGTTGTAGGCGTCGCATCATAGGATAGCGTTCACTTCGATATGGAAGACGAGTGTGGAGTAGGGGGGGATGTAGTTGAATGTGCCTTCGGTGCCATATCCGTCGGCGCCGTATCCGAGTTCGTAGGGGATATAGAGTTCGATGACTCCGTGGTTGTGTATATGGGACAGTCCTTCGACCCATCCCTGGATGAGCGAGCCTTCGGTGATGGTGAAGTTAGCCGTTCCTCCGTCGAAGCGGTCGGGTCCGTTATATTCGCCGTAGTCGTCCCGCCGGAGGGCGTTGATGAGGTAGCCGCGGTAGGTGACATTGACGGTCTTGCCGACGCTGGGTTTGGCGTCGGTGGGCAGCGGGTCGGCCAGCACTTTGTACTGCAGTCCGGAGTGGGTGGTCTCGACTCCGGGTTGGCGTTTGTTCTGCTCGAGCCAGATCCGGTTCTGTGTGCGCCAGTCCATCCAGTCGTCCTGCTTGCATCCTGTGAGGAGGCATAGTACGCAGAGCGAGAGCAAGATATGTTTGTGTAGTGTGTTCATGCTGTATGTCTTATTGTGCGAGCCAGAGGCTTGGGTTCTGGATGTCGCGTCCTTTGTATATCTGGAAGTATAGTTCGGTCTTGTTGTCCTGTTCGGGGTCGGCGAAGATGGTGCCGATGGCTTGTTTGGTCTTGAGTTTGTCGCCCTGCTTGACGCTGAGTCGGCTGAGTCCGGAATAGACGCTGCGGTAGTTGCCGTGCTGGACGATGACGGCGTAGGTGTTGCCGGTGACGAAACAACTGGTCACCTCCCCCTCATAGACAGCGCGTGCTTTGGCTCCGGCAGTGGTCTGGATATAGATACCCTTGTTGTCGATGGTGACGTGCTCATAGACAGGGTGTTGGTGTTTCCCGAAGTGTCCGCTGATGAATCCTTTCTCGACGGGCCACGGGAGGCGTCCGCGGTTCTGCTCGAAGCCGCCGCTGATGAGTTGTTGCTCTTTGGTGAGGGTGGTCTGCGGGTTGGCTTGCCGGCGTATGATGTCGTCTATCTTGCGGTTGAGTTCATCGACTTTCTTCTGCTGTTTCTGCTGTTGGGCGGTCAGTGTCTTCTTCTTTTTCTTGAGTTCGCTGAGCATCTGTTTCTGCTTGCGTTCGTCGCGTGCGAGTTGCTCCTGCTGGCGTTTCTGTCCGTTGAGAGACGCTCGTTTGTCCTCGCGTATCTGGGCGAGCATGTCGTTTTGCGTCTGCAGTTCAGCCTGCACTTCCCGTATCTGTTCGGCCTGTGTGCGGCGGTATTCGGAAAACTCCTGGAGGTAGCGTATGCGTCGGGCCATCTGCTGGAAGCTGTCGGCCGAGAGGAGGAAGAGGAGCGGTGACTGTTGGAGTTGGGTATAGTGGCTCTCGCGCACGAGTCGTGCGTAGTCGGCGCGCAGTTGGTCCAGCCGGTTGTTGAGGCTGTCGCATCGTTTCTCTATGGATGCCCGTTCGCCGTCGAGTGCGTTGATTTCGTTGTTGAGGTTGGTGATGAGTGCCCGTTGGGTGCGGATATTCCGGTTGAGCAGTTGCAGTTTGTTGAGTGTGGCGGTCTCGTTCTTCTTGGTCTGCTGCAGCATCTTGTTGGTCTGCGCCATCTCTTCCTGCAGGGCCCGCTGCTGTTTCTGCAGTTCCTTGACGGACTGCGCGTAGAGCGGTGCGCCCAGGGTCAGGGCGAGGGACAGGTAATATAGGAATAGTCGTTTCATAGTGTGAGCAATGCTTGTGGGGTCACTTGGGTGTAGCGTTTGAGGTCTATGGTGCTGATTCGCAGGGGTGTGTCTTTCTTGACGGACGCGTAGGTCAGTCGCAGGCACACGAGGTGGTAGCGCTTGCCCATGCGGACGGTATAGTCATAGTGGAAACTGCCGTCTTTCTCCTTGGCGGACTGACCGGTAGCGAGTCCTTGCAGGTGGTTGTATGTGAGTTTGGTGCCGAAGAATTCGGCCGTCTCTTTGTAGGTGAGTCGGCAGTAGCGGTGGTTGAGTTTGTCGATGAGGAGTATGTCGTCGGGGGTGGCCTCCAGTCGCATCAGTTCGATGCCTAAGACTGGCATGACGGACACCACGACGAGGGAGTCGTTGACGACCTGTGCGCGGTAGTTGGCCTTGTATTCCTTATCCTGCTCGGGTGAGAGGGTGGCGACGCCTTGGGTCTCCATGGTGTGCCATGTCGGCGCGTTGCGGGTCTGTCGGGCGGTGCGGCGCGTGCCGGCACATGAGGCGCACAGCAGGACTGCACAGAGGGCGATGAACAGGGGGTATATATGGGAAGCTGACTTCATTTCTTGCGTGTTATGGCTTTCATGTGTTGTTTGATGACCTTGACTTCCGCGTGGTCTGCCATCTGCAGCGCGCGGTGGATGTAGTACTCGGCCAGCGAGTCCTGTCCCCGCAGGTGGAGTATCCATGCATAGGTGTCAAGGAAGGTGGCGTTGGTCGGGTCCTCGAGGATGCAGTGCTGGCTCATGCGCTCGGCTTTCTTCAGGTCGCCGCCGTTCAACGCGAGCATGTAGGCGTAGTTATTAATCAGTGTCAGGTCGTTGGGATTGACGAGCAGGGCTTGGGTGTAGGCCTGCTCGATGCGTTCAAACGGCACGTGCAGCCGTTCCATGAGTCCGATGCGGAGGGTGTGTATCCAGATGATTTCCGGGTAGTCGACCACGTATCGGTCGGCTACCGCCAGTGCCTCTTTGTTCTTGTGCTGCCGCAGCAGGACTTGCACGCGCATGTGGAGGATGTCGAAACTGGTGACGCCCTGTTGCTCCAGACTGTCCAGGATGGTCAGCGCGGGTGTCCATTTTCTTGAGGCCAGGTACATATCTAGGAGCATCTCCAACTCGTCCGCATCTGCGTCGGGGTTGTTCAGCACGGCCTGCTCGGTGATGGTCAGGGCTTGGCGCTGCTCTTTCTTCGACCCGTTGCGCAGCAGGTTGGCGTAGTACTGCCAGTGGCGCTCGGGGTCAGCCTGCCACGCGCGGTAGCAGTAGTCCTTGGCCAGATCCTCTTCGCTCAGGGCTTTGTAGAGGCGTCCCAGATAGCTCAGCGTCATGGCGTCGCCGGGGTTGAGCTGTTCGCAGAAGAGCAGGGTGAGCAGCGCTTGGGGATAACGCTCTTCCTCCAGCGCTTGTTGGGCGCTGTACCAGTAGTAGGTGAACTGTCGGTGCCGCTCCGCGGACAGAGTGTCCGCCGTCGGCTGCTTGGCCCACAGGGATGCGACTGCCGTCAACAGCAGTAGCAACAGAATATGTATCCTCTTGTTTCTCACACGCGTCCACTATGTCCGAAGCCTCCGGCTCCGCGTTCTGTCTGACCGAGGACCTCTACCTCCTCCAGTTCGGGTTGCTCATGGCGGGCAATCACCATCTGGCATATACGTTCCCCGGGTTCAATCACTTGTGCCTCGTTGCCGAGGTTGATGAGAATGACGCCTATCTCGCCGCGGTAATCGGCGTCTATGGTGCCGGGGCTGTTGAGTACGGTCAGTCCCCGTTTGAGGGCCAGTCCGCTCCGCGGGCGTATCTGCGCCTCGTATCCGGCCGGCAGTTCGATGAAGAGTCCTGTGGGGATGAGTCGGCGCTCCAGGGGCTGCAGCGTCACCGGTTCCGACAGGTTGCACCGGATATCCATGCCTGCCGCCTGCGCGGACTCGTAGCGCGGCAGCGGGTTATTGCTCTTGTTGATGATTTTCAGTATCATGGGATGGGTGTTAAAAGCGTTTCTCTACCAGCACGCGCAGGCCGTCCCGCACGATGCGTATATGGATGTCCTGCCCCATATGGACGGGGTCGCCGTCGATGTGGAAGGCTCCGGCGTCCGCCCGATGGAGCGTCACGTCCGAGGCGTGGAGCGTGGTCATGTAGGTGGTCTCGTCCAGCGTCTTCTGGAACAGGCGTGCGGCCAGGTCGGGCACGGCTATCAGAGGGAACTTGCTCACGATAGCAATGTCCAGCAACCCGTCCTGGATACTTGCGCGGGGGGCGATGTAAGCGGCGTTGCCCCACTGGTTCGCGTTGGCGAAGGTGAGCAGCAGTGCCTCGGTCTCGATGTCGATGCCCTCGCCGGTCAGGTGGTAGGGCTGCGGGCTATAGGAGAGGAACTCCTTGAGTATGGTCTGCAGGTAGGTCATGAAGCCTCTGTTTCCCGCTTGTGCGAACTTCTCCGCCACCAGGGCGTCGAAGCCGCTGCCGCAGGTGCAGAAGAAGGGGTGCTCGTCCGCCATGCCGTAGTCCACGCAGATGCTCTCGCTGTTGTTGAGCATCTCTATCGCGCGATTGGCGTAGAGGGGGATATGCAGGTGGCGGGCAAAGCCGTTGCCGCTGCCGATGGGTATCACACCCAGGGCTGTGTCGGTGCCGCACAGGCCGCGCGCCACCTCGTTGACGGTGCCGTCGCCGCCGACCGCCACCACGGCATCAAAGCCCATGCGGGCGTATTGTTGCGACAATTCGGTCGCATGACCGGCATATTTGGTATAGATGATGTTGGGCAACCACTGGCTCTTATCCAACGATTGCTCGATGAGCTTCGGTAGTCGGCGCTTGTTCTGCGTACCGGAGACTGGGTTGATGATAAACGCTATATTCTTCATTGTTCTCGGGTGTGTTATGTCCGCTTGTGCGCTCTCCGCACGTGCGGAATACGCATATTCGCTACAAAGTTACACAAAAAAGTTGGAATGAGCAAATAAATTCCTCCTTTTTGTCCAAAATGGCCTATTCCGTCCCCTTTTATACGCCTTGTGCACGGGGCGTACTTGTGCACGTCAAATAGTTTTTGTACCTTTGTGCAATGGTGTCCGTCCGTCGGGCACTCCTTGTATGCCTAACCATATCAAACCCATACGACCATGTTTACACCTCAAGACATCCAGCAATTGGAGCAGCGCGGCATCTCGGTAGAGAAAGCACAGGCGCAATTAGACAGTTTCCGCAACGGTTTTCCCGAGCTCGACATCGTAGCCCCCGCTGCGGTGAAGAAGGGTATCCTCGCGCCCAAAAAGCGTGAGCAGGACGAGTTCATCGCCGCCTGGCAGCAGTACCTCGCGGAGGACCACAAGATACTCAAGTTCGTGCCGGCCTCGGGAGCTGCAAGCCGCATGTTCAAGAACCTGTTCGAGTACCTGGAGAATGGCGTGGAGACGCCCTTTATCCGTGAGTTCCTCGACAATATAGACCGCTTTGCTTTCGGCGACCAACTCGCCGGCAAGCAGGGACAAGAGGCCGTCCGTTACCTGCTGCGTGACATGAACTACGGCAATCTGCCCAAGGGTCTGCTGCTCTTCCATAAGTACCGCGACGGAGCCCGTACGCCGGCTCTTGAGCACATGGTCGAAGGCGCCCTCTATGCCGCCTCGAACGGGCAGGTACGGCTCCACTTCACCGTCAGCCATGACCACCTGCCCCTCTTCCGCCAGCACATCGCAGACAACCTGGAGCGCTTCGAGCAGAAATACAATGTCCGCTTCGACATCTCCTTCTCCGAGCAGCTGCCCTCCACGGACACGCTGGCAGCCAACCCGGACGGCACGCCCTTCCGCAACGCCGACGGCACACTCCTCTTCCGTCCCGGCGGACACGGCGCGCTCATCGAGAACCTCAATCAGCAGGATGCCGACATCGTCTTTATCAAGAATATAGACAACGTCGTGCCCGACCGCCTCAAGAAAGAGACCATCCGCTACAAGCAGATTCTGGCCGGCGTACTCGTCACCGAGCAGAAACGCGTCTTCGAGCGACTGCAGGACCCGACTATCTCCGACGAGGAGCGCGAGCGTCTGCACCGGCCTATCCGCGTCTGCGGCGTGGTCAAGAACACCGGCGAACCCGGCGGCGGCCCCTTCCTCGTACGCGAGAAAGACGGCTCTATCTCCTATCAAATCCTCGAGTCCAGCCAAATCAGCGACCCCGAGCTCATGAAGCAGTCCACTCACTTCAACCCCGTGGACCTCGTCTGCGCCATACGCGACCATGAAGGCAAGCCCTACAACCTGCCTGATTTCGTGGACCCGCTCACCGGATTTATCTCGCATAAGTCCAAGGACGGCAAGGAGTTGCTGGCGCTTGAGCTGCCCGGACTCTGGAACGGCGCCATGGCCCGCTGGAACACTATCTTCGTCGAAGTGCCCGTGGAGACCTTCAATCCCGTAAAGACTGTTAACGACCTGCTACGTGAGCAACATCAATAATCGCGAGATAGAACGCAAATTCCGCATCGTCGGCGACTCCTATAAGTCGTCGGCGACGTCTTGTGCGCGCATCACACAGGGCTATCTGTCTGTCTCCGAGCGCGCTACGGTGCGTGTGCGCCGCTATGGCGAGCAGGCTTTCATCACCGTCAAGGGGCGTCCCGAGGCGGGCCATTTCGGCCGTTTCGAGTGGGAGAAGCCCATCGCCCCCGAGGAGGCGGAGGCGCTCTTCCCGCTCTGCATGCCCGGCATCATCGACAAGACCCGCTGGCTCGTGCCCATGCCCGACGGACTCGTCTGCGAGGTGGATGAGTTCCACGGCGCTAACGAGGGGCTCGTCCTGGCCGAGATAGAACTGCCCTCCGAGGACCGGCCCTACACTCCTCTGCCTTTCCTCGGCGAGGAAGTCACCTCCGACCCCCGCTTCTATAACTCCTTCCTCGCCCGCTGCCCCTATACGACGTGGTGATATACCCTATACGGCGTAGCGATATAATGCTGATTTATTCTGAAAACAATGGCCCAGGTTCGGGTCAGGTACGGGTCAGGTTCGGGTTTTGCCCCGAACCTGACCCGTATTAAATCCGTACATTGTCCGTTACCTGACCGTTACCTGACCCATCCGGGACAGGCCACGGCTGCCATCCGGGACGCGGGCGGCTCGCCCGCGAGTGCGACCGAAGGGCGCAGAGACATCATCGGCACATCCGTGTCTGACGACCCGACCGCGGGCGAGCCGCCCGCGTCCCAGGCGGCAGTCGTGGCCTATATCGATAGAGCTCGTACTACGCTTTCGACTCTTGACTTTTGACTTTCGACTAAGAAAAGACTCATTCAAAGTACTTCATCCGGATGAGTTTGTCGGACAACGTTTGTGCTGCTTCTGTGGAGAGCAGGCGGTCGTCTTCTGTTTGGTGCAGCAGGTCGATGCCCAGTCCCCGCCATGCCGGCTGTTCGCAGCCGATGAGTCCCATGATGGTCGGATAGATATCCATCTGGTAGGTAGGCTCCGTGGCATGGATAGGGGCGGTGATTGTCGGCGAATAGACCATCATCGGGCATGTGTTCACCCCCTCTCCGAGGCAATCAATGCCTTTTGAGCGGGCGTAATCCTGCATCTGCTGCCAGTCCTGCGTGTAGAATATCGTATGGTCGCCCGTGATGACGATGTCCGAGTTGCGAATCACAGGGTCGCTGTCCACGCGGCTGAGGAACGTGCCGAGGTGGTCGTCCAGGTAGCGCAGGCACTTCAGGTAGCGTGCCATCGGTGCCGGCATGTCAGCGGGCATGTCCAGTGGCACCTCCTCGCTCTTGGAGAACGGCACATGCGAGGACACCGTCAGCACCACGCAGCACCACGGCTCCTTGTAATCAATCGCATTCAGCCGGTGAATCAACCCCGCATCCTCGTGTATGGAGTCGCTCTGCTCCAGCACCTGTACCCCGTAGTTCGGGAAGACGACGTTCTTGTTCCACGACCCCGGCGAGGGATCCAGCGTGACAGAGTGGGGGAAGAGGTGGGCATAGTTTGGGAAGGGCTGGTCGCCATACAGCGTGACGGACACGCCTTTCTTGACCGGGCACAGCCCCGTCATGAGCAGCAGTCGGCCGTCGCTCGAGCCGCCGTAGCATATCTGCTGGTGCATCTGACCGGAGTAATAGACAGGATGCTCGGCAATGAACCGGTGCAGATTGGGCATGACATAGCCCTTGTCGGGCGCCGGATAGTCCACTGCCCAGCTTTCCAGACTCTCCACCAACAGGATAATCAGGTTGCGCTGCGGCGCAAAATCCGGCTCCTCGGCGGTCAGTTTGTCCATCAGTTCCTCCTCTTGCTCCGTGAGCGGCTCCACTTGCTGAGCCAGCGTGCGCTCGTAGTGCCGGTAGCGCGACTCGAACACACAGAGCGCCGGTCCGTAGTTCAGTATGCCGGCCTGACGCAGATAGGGGCGTTCCCAGCGGGTGTCCGTCTGGAAGAGGAAGGCGTCCCGCGCTATATCATACGGCACATGGTAGAGGTTGAACAGCGGTTGGCGCACGTACCACCAACGCGCCAAGCCCGTGTTGTTGTTGTATCCCTCGCGGCGCGGACGCTGCTCGATGTATGTCGCCCTCTGTTGTAGTGGTACGGACAGGATAAACAGCCCGAGAATAACCGCTGTCACGCGCCAGTGCCGTGTCTGTTGCCTGCGCCAGAACGGCAGCGCAGCCGCATAGACCAAGTCGGGAAGCAGCGTCCACCAGAGCATGCCCTTGTGCCAATAGAGCAACACACTGCTCTCGTAGCCCTGTAGGTTGCCCGCCATGTGTATCATATCCATGGTGAGCATACGCCCCCATGCCCGCTCATAGGCAAAGTTGGCAAACAGCCACACATCCATCGCCAACAGGGCCAACAGCATCCACCACGGGCACCGGCGGCACAGGAAGACCACCGACGCCAGCAGCACTGCGCTGCACATTATCGGGAACAGCGGCACCTGTTTGTCCGCAAAGAACTGCATATGCCATATGCCGCACTTGGCCGCAACGGCAACCACCAGCCCGATGAATGCAATCCACGGGCTATGGAGAAACTGCTTCATAATGAGTCAGTATGTGGGTTAACGGGCTATCTGCCGGCCGGTGGCGGTGTAGAGGGCGTTGCCGCGCAGGATGAGTAGTTGACCGTTGCGGACTACTTTCTCTATCTTGCCTTTATCGGCAGCTGTGTTCTCAATGCCCTCGCTTTTGGGTTCTTGTCCTGCTTTGTAACCGAAGCCGCCACGGGCGTTGGCACGGCGGATAGTTGCATCAGGAACCAAGTCTGCTCTATTCAGTTCCTCACCTGTGGTGATGAAGCAATGACCATCGGGGTTCTCTACCAGATAGATGCCATCCTCTTCTACAGGCAAGGCATTTACTTGCTTTGCCTCATCGGCGGGATCCCATATGTCGCCGAAGAAGTTCTCGTACGACAGGGCGGCTGCCTCGTCGTCGGTCAGGATGGTCTCCATCGACTTGGTCTCACCGTTCAGGGTGAAGGTGACCTCGTTCGTCGCGGGGGAGATGATGTTGCCGTCCACATCCATGGTCTTGTACTCGCCGAAGCGCTCGGGCAGCGCGTTCATGCCCTTGGTTGTCCAACGTTGTATATCGCCGCTCTCCAGGGTGAAATTGCCTTGGCTATAGTCGAGTGTTGTGTTCAGGAAGTAGCACTGCGGTGCGTTTTTCCAGCTGCGTCCCAGACTGATGGTCGGGCACTCGGACTGCACGCGGCAGTTGTGGAAGACGTAGCCCTTGTCGCTTGCGTCAGCGTTGCTGGCGGTCAGTGCGTCCGAGCCGCCGCCGTTGGCCTGCCGTTTCTCGGCATAGAGCAGTGTGTTCTCGAAGAAGACAGAGCCGTCGCCGCAGATGAAGTCCACTGTGCCGTGTATCTCGCAGTCCTCGAAGTAGTGCAGACCGCCGATATAGTTGCTGTAGTAAGTGTCTTGATAGGAGAGTAAGCGCACGTTCTTGCAGATAGCTTTCGTGCCCTTCACGTGCAGTGCATCGGCCTGGCCCTCGTTCTTGGCGTAGTAGTCGAAGTTGTTCTGCAGCGTCAGGTCCTGCAGATAGACGTTGTCGCCGAGTATCTGCAGCGTTGCTGTCGAGCTGATGCCGGGAGCGAGTGCCGTGTTGCGGATGATGACGCCCTCCATCGACTCGCCGATGAGCGAGACGTTATTCTTGTTGATGGCGGTCAGGCACAGGTTGCCGAGGTCGTAGATGCCGTTCGGGAGGAAGACCTTGTCGCGGTCTTGCAACTGCCGGAGCGCCATCAGCAGGTAGTTGGCATCGTCTGCAGGGACGATATAATAGCCGTGCTCTTTCTGCACCTCTTCCGTTACATTATATATATTCAGCTCTTTCACGAAGTCGCCGCCGTTGAAGCTGAGCGTGACGGTCTGCTGGTCGGCATAGAAATTCGTGGTGATGCCGCCTCCTGTGACTACCTCGATATAGACGTTCGGCGATACGGTCAGCACGATGTCGCCTCCGCCGGGGAAGTACCAGCCATTCTCGATGGGGGCATAGCCTCCTGCGGTGGCACTGAAGCACTCGTGCTCGTCGGCGTAGAAATAGGGTGTGCTCATGTTATATAGGAAGCGCGCTGTCGGTGTAGCGACCTCTTCGTCCGTGACGCAGGCATAGACAGTCAGGTCGCCCTCCAGCAGTTCGCCCTCGCTGACGCGGCGTCCGATAGCGGTCTTCCATCCGCGGAACACCTCACCCTCACTTATTTCCGGCAGGTCCTCCTCGCCATAGGCGATGGACAGTGTCGGGTTGGAAACGGGAGTTGCGACTTCGCCTAACTTGTTGCCCAGTTGGTCGTAATAGGTCACGTAGTACTCGGTTGCCGCTGCGGCGTTGGGGTCGTGCGTGACGAGGAAGGAACGGACGAAGGTCGAGTTGCCGTCCTTGCGGAAGAACGAGATACTGCCGTCGTCGTTGATGTCGTCGCGGGTCAGTTTCGCTTTAGCGACAACGACCTCGCCGTTAGTTGTTTGGGTGGCGGATATCCATGTGCCGCTGCCTTGGGTCTTCAGATATACGCCCAACTCGCGCTTGCCGGTGTGGCCGAGCGTCACGAATACGGAGTCGCCCGGGGCAATGCTGCCGTCTGTCGGTTGGAGTGTTACATAGGAGGCATCGCCCGTGAACTTGAGGTAATAGATACCGTCCACGATGGCGGCATTGCTCTCTTTGTTGCCGATACCCGAGTAGGTCACGGTGCAGTTGACGCCCGCGATATTTTTGCCTGAAGTGCCGGGCAGATAACTCGTCTCAGGGAATGCGTAGTAGGCTACGGTGTCTTGTCCGGCCTGGGCATACATCCCAAGCGCGAAACAACTCATCAGAAAGAGGAAGAAAGTCTTTTTCATATTGTATAGGATTTAGTGGTTATTTGTGTTGGTTTTAGCGTTTATTCGCTTTTGCCAAGGGCGTTTATGCCCATAAGACCCTGCAAAGATACAACAAAAAAAGCATATATGCAAGTGGGCGCCGCTTTTTTTATGTGAATGAGGCGGTCGGGGAGCGGGTCGTGGAGAGGCGTGCGGCAGGGAGTCGATAGGCGAATCACGCGTTAATCACGCGTTAATCACGCGATA
Source organism: Paludibacteraceae bacterium (assembly GCA_017483945.1). Classification (GTDB taxonomy): domain Bacteria; phylum Bacteroidota; class Bacteroidia; order Bacteroidales; family Paludibacteraceae; genus Colicola. Next base: position 12,327 of record JAFUUE010000045.1, read on the forward strand.
ATCACGCGAGAACGGTACGGGTTTGTATCGGGATGGGAATAAAAAAACAGGGCGCGTGTTGCGTCCTGTTTCGTACTGTTCCGTACCGCGAGCGGGGGTCGAACCCGCACAGCCATCACTGGCCAAGGGATTTTAAGTCCCTCGTGTCTACCTATTCCACCATCGCGGCCGCTGCTTCGACACGGGCACGAGGCTCGGACAGAAGCGAATAGCGGGTGCAAAGGTACAACTTTTTCGTCATATGTGCAAATTTTTGTATGAAAATAGCCGTAAATTTGCATATCTCGGATTATTTTTGTACCTTTGTAGGCTGTTTA
>JAFUUE010000046.1 GCA_017483945.1 Paludibacteraceae bacterium
AGCGTACAGAAACAAGGAGCGGGTTCTTCGGATCGCCGAACTTGCAGTTCATCAACTCCTCTACATGCTTAACAGCGGCATTAACATCCTCAGTGAGTTCAGCGACGATCTTCTCCTGACCGACCTGGTAGTACTCGTTGCAGACTTCGGTAGTGATGGTGAATCCGGGAGGCACGGGAACGCCTACGAGGTTCATCTCGGCACAGTTAGCGCCCTTGCCACCGAGCAGCTCGCGCATTTGTGCATTACCCTCGGCCTTACCGTTACCGAAGGTGTAAACTCTTTTTTTCTTTTCCATTTGATGTTAGATTATGATTACTTATATTATCCATTAATGACAGATTATAGTTGTGCTGTATCTTGATAGTCAGCCGCCCGTTTGGGGTTCATCGGGAACCATCCTTTCTTGACCCGTTCGCGCTGTTTGAACACCTCCCCTATTCCCCAGAAGGACGAGAAGGCAAAGATGCCCAAGAAGATAGAGAGATACATATTCTCAACAAACAGCGAGCCTGCGACAGCCGCCAATCCGACGAAGAGGAACGCCCACCATGCACGTACTCCCAGGTAGTACTCCGCCTTAATAACCAGCGGGTGGAAGATGCCGATACAGAGGAAAGCAGCAGCACCAAGTATAAGTCCTTGAATATTCATATTCCTAAATTTGCGTACAAAGATACAACTTTTTTTTCGATTATACAAGTATTATGCAAGTATTATATAAAAAAAAGCGCAACGGGCGGTTGCGCTTTCTTTTAAGAGGTTGTTTCACAGGGTTTCGAATCAGTTGGTGAAGATGAGTTCTCCATTTTGCAAATCCACGACGACGGGGCGTTTTCCGTCCACCTTGCCGGCAATAATCTGCTTGCTCAGTTCGTTGAGTACCAGCCGCTGGAGTGCCCGTTTGACAGGTCGTGCTCCGAACTGCGGGTCGAAGCCTTGTTCGGCGATGTAGCGGATGGCGTCGTCCGTGACGCGGAGGTCGATGCCGTTGTCAAGGAGCATGCGATGGACAGAGGCAATCTGCAGGCCGACGATGTCACGAATCTGGTCTTCGCTGAGCGGCGTAAAGAGGATGGTCTCGTCGATACGGTTGAGGAACTCGGGGCGTATAGTCTGCCGGAGCAGTTCGAGGACCTGACGACGTGTCTGCTCCTCGGGCACTCCCTTCTCGGTATTCTCCCGGATAAGCTGCGAGCCCAGATTGCTGGTGAGGATGATGAGCGTGTTCTTGAAGTTGACGACACGTCCTTTGTTGTCAGTAAGCCGCCCGTCATCAAGCACTTGTAGGAGGACGTTGAAGACATCGGGATGTGCTTTCTCTATCTCGTCAAAGAGCACGACCGAGTAGGGTTTGCGCCGGACCGCCTCGGTGAGTTGGCCTCCCTCGTCATATCCGACATATCCCGGAGGCGCACCGATGAGTCGCGTGGCACTGAACTTCTCCTGATACTCGGACATGTCGATACGTGTCATCATGTTCTCGTTGTCAAAGAGATAGTCGGCAAGTGCCTTGGCGAGCTCGGTTTTACCGACGCCGGTCGTGCCGAGAAAGATGAATGAGCCGATAGGGCGTTTGGGGTCCTGGAGTCCTGCACGTGAACGCCGTATGGCGTCAGAGACGGCGGCGATGGCCTCGTCCTGTCCGACGACGCGTTTGTGCAGCTCCTCCTCCAGATGGAGGAGTTTGTCGCGCTCGGTCTGCATCATCTTGGTGACGGGGATGCCGGTCCAACGTGCTACGACTTCGGCTATATCGTCGCCGTCCACTTCCTCCTTAATCATACTCTCGCCGGCGAGATTGTGCAGGGTCTCCTGGGCGGTACGAATCTTGTCTTCCGCCTCGCGGATGCGGCTATACCGTATCTCGGCGACCTTTCCGTAGTTGCCTTCGCGCTCGGCCTGTTCGGCCTCATGCTTGAGTTGTTCGATATGAATCTTCTCGTTCTGGATGGTGGCGATGTAGCCTTTCTCCTCGTTCCAGCGGCGGCGCATGTCGTCGCGGTCGGCCTTGAGCGCCTTGAGTTGTTCGTCAATCTTGGCCGCACGCTCTTTGTTGCCATCGCGTTTGACGGCTTCGCGCTCAATCTCGAGTTGTTTGATTTGGCGTTCGAGGGTGTCAAGTTCCTCAGGGACGGAGTCCACCTCGAGTCGGAGTTTAGCGGCCGCCTCGTCGATGAGGTCGATAGCCTTATCGGGCAAGAAGCGGTCTGTGATATAGCGGTTTGAGAGGCTGACGGCGGCGATGATGGCATAGTCTTTGATACGCACTTTGTGGTGGTTCTCGTAGCGTTCCTTGAGTCCGCGGAGGATGCTGATAGTGGCGGCCTCGTCAGGTTCGTCCACCATCACTTTCTGGAAGCGTCGTTCGAGGGCCTTGTCGGTCTCGAAGTATTTCTGATACTCGTCGAGTGTGGTGGCACCGATGGCGCGGAGGTCTCCCCGTGCGAGAGCCGGTTTGAGGATATTGGCGGCATCCATTGCTCCACCCGACTTACCGGCTCCGACGAGGGTGTGTATCTCGTCGATGAAGAGGATGATGTCGCCCTGAGCCTCGGTGACCTCATTGATAACGCCCTTGAGTCGTTCCTCGAACTCACCTTGATATTTCGCGCCCGCGATAAGGGCACCCATGTCGAGGGAGTAGATTTTCTTCTGCTTGAGGTTCTCCGGGACGTCTCCGCGTACGATACGGTGAGCGAGTCCCTCGGCGATGGCGGTCTTACCGACGCCGGGTTCGCCGATGAGGATAGGGTTGTTCTTCGTGCGCCGGGAGAGAATCTGGAGGACGCGTCGTATCTCGTCGTCGCGTCCGATGACGGGGTCGAGTTTGCCGGCTTGTGCGCGTTCGTTGAGGTTGATGGCGTAGCGGTCGAGGTTCTCTGTCTTAGATTGGGCTTGTCCGTTGGGAGCGTAGCCATTGGAATTGTAGTTGCTGTTGTTCATAGTCGTATATTTTTAGGGTTTGACATTCATTTTTACGATTCTATAGGGATGGAATCAAACCCTGTACCAAATGCGTCGGGACTGCCAAAATGGCAGTATGGGTGCCACCGGAGAAGGGAAACGATTCCCGAATCACGCGTCAATCACGCGTCAATCACGCGACAATCACGCGACAATCACGCGGGAATCACGCGGAAACGGTACAGGCCTTCAGGGGGGTATAAGGAGGGGAAATCGGGGTATGCGGTATGCATTTCTCTCGGGCATTAGGGCGGATGGGCATAAAAAAAGCCGGCCAACGAGTGTTGGCCGGCTTTGGTATTACTGCTCAGGGGCAGGTGTAACAGGTTGTTTTTCTTCACTATTTGCTTTTTTCCGCGTTTTTTTAGCCGGTTTCTTTTGCGGTTCGGCCGCGGGTTGTTCCTTCGGCGGTTCGGGCGCCAGCTGCTCCTTTTGGGGCTTAGCCTTTGGCTGTTTCTTTTTGGTCTCCGCTTTGGGTTGTTCTTTTTTGGGTTCTGCCTTGGGTTGTTCCTTAGGAGCCTTAGGTGTTTCCGCCTTGGGTTGCTCCTTTTGTGGTTCGACTTTAGGTTGTTCCGGTTGTGGTTCCTGTTTTCCCGCGGGCGCATTATGCGGGTCAAGGGGTTTGCCATCTTTTCCTACGAAGCGCATTTCGAGCATTCCGAGGCTCTGATTTTCGACGATTCGTGCGCCGTATTTCCACTGGAGCTGCATGCGTTTGGAGAGCAGTCCTCGGCTAAGATAAGCGAAGACATAGGGATGGAGATGCAGCCGGATTCCTCTGCCGTAGTGCGAGGCCATGTGTTCGAGTTGTTCCTCGATTCGTTCGGTGAAGAGGATAGAGGGCTGTATTTTGCCTTTTCCCATACATGTGGGGCATGTCTCCGTGACCTCGACCTCGACGGCGGGACGAACTCGCTGGCGCGTTATTTGCATCAGTCCGAACTTACTGAGGGGCAAGACATTATGCTTGGCTCTGTCTCGTGACATGAGTTGCTTCATGTGTTCATAGAGCTCCTGCTGATGGTCTTTGTCGTCCATGTCGATGAAGTCCACGATGATGATGCCTCCGATGTCCCGTAGTCGCAGTTGGTGTGCGATTTCGTCCGCGGCCAGCATGTTGAAGTGGAAGGCGTTCTGTTCCTGGTCGTCGAAGAGTTTCTTGGAACCGGAGTTGACGTCGATAGAGAAGAGCGCTTCAGTCTTGTCGATGATGAGGTATCCACCGTTCTTAAATCCGACAGTCCGTCCGAGTCCGGTCTTCATCTGACGCGTGATGTCAAACTTGTCAAAGATGGGTTGGTCTCCCTTATAGAGTTTAACGATGTCGATGCTATCGGGTGCTATGAGTTGGATGTATTGTTTAACTTCCTCATAGATAGCCTTATCGTTGATTTGAATAGTCGTGAACGAGGGGGACAGGACGTCACGAATAATCCCAATAGTTCGTCCGAATTCTTCGCTAACGAGTGCGACGGGTTCGCTTCGCTGGAGTTGTTTGACGGCCTCTTCCCATCGGTTGATGAGCAGTGTGAGTTCGCTATCCAACTCTGCGACTCGTTTGTCTTCGGCGACGGTTCGCACGATGACTCCGAATCCTTGCGGCTTGATGGACTGCAGCAGTTGTTTGAGTCTGCTTCGTTCGGACTCGCGTTTTATCTTGCTGCTGACCATGACCTTATCCGCGCATGGCATGAGGACCATGTTTCGTCCGGCGATGCTAATCTCGGCGGTAAGTCTGGGTCCCTTGGTGTTAATCGGTTCCTTGGTCACTTGGACGAGCAAGGTGTCACCGACCTTGAGCAAGTCGGCGATTTGTCCTTCCTTGCCGACTTCGGGTTCGTGCTGCATCTTAGCCATCGCCGGGACGTGCCTTCTATCGCTAACAGCCTTGTTAACATATCGTTGCATCGTTCGGAAATCGGCTCCGAGATCCAAATAGTGAAGAAAAGCTTCTTTTTCATAACCTACATCCACGAAGACGGCATTGAGCGCGGGCATCACTTTTTTGACTCTTCCGTAGTAGATATTTCCGACGGCGAAGTTATCGGTGTTTCTTTTTTCGCGATTGACTTCCTGCAGTCTATCATCTTCGGTGAGTGCGATAGCGATTTCTTGTGGTTGTACGTCAACAATGAGTTCGCTTTTCATCTTATCAAACTTTACAAGAAGAGCCTTGCAGCCACTCCTTTGCGCCCAAAAGAGTGTAGGCTACAAGGCTCATAAATAACGTGTCACGAGCTTTTACTTGTGCTTATGACGATTCTTGCGCAGACGTTTTTTACGTTTGTGCGTAGACATCTTGTGTCTTTTATGTTTCTTTCCGTTAGGCATAATTATACAATTCGCTAAGACATTAATTATGAAACTTTCAGGTTATCAGAGCATTTTCTTAAACTCGTTAGAAGCCTTGAAAGCGGGGATTTTGTGCTCGGGAACGACGATGGTCTCGTTCTTAGAGATGTTACGAGCGAGTTTTTTAGCGCGTGTCTTAACGATGAAGCTACCGAATCCGCGGAGGTACACATTCTCACCCTCGGCGATGGTTTTCTTCACGTTCTCCATAGCGGACTCTACTACATTCAGAATAGAGGTTTTGTCATAACCAGTCTGAATAGCAATGGCATTTACAAGTTCTGCTTTAGTCATAATTGTTTTATTTAAAAAGTTAATATTTTATATTTTCTTTTGGATTCTGTTGTCTCCAAAAACATCTTCAGATAGGGTCGCTCAAAGCGAAATCGGGTGCAAAGTTACAATAAATTATTGAATTATAAAAACTTTTTTGCAAAAAAATGTATTTTTCCTGTATTTTTTCATTTTTTTAGCGTGGTGCGGGTGTGTTTTCTGTATAAATTCGTAATTTTGCAGCGTTTAAGTAAATAAGAGGCTTCATGTGGCATAGTTCATTATACAGGTGGTATGAGTCGCATCGGCGGGAGTTGCCGTGGCGTGAGACGAGCGATCCGTACAAGATATGGCTGAGTGAGGTCATATTGCAGCAGACCCGAGTGGCACAAGGCATGGAGTACTACCTGCGCTTCACGTCCCATTGGCCGGATGTGCGCCAACTGGCTGAGGCAAAAGAGGATGCCGTGCTGCGAGAATGGCAGGGACTGGGATATTACTCGCGTGCCCGCAACCTGCACAGGGCTGCGCAACAGATTGTGGCCGAATATAACCAACCGGACGGGCGGGTGCTGTTTCCCGACACGTTCGAGGGGCTCCGACGGTTGCCCGGTGTGGGCGACTATACCGCCGGGGCGATAGCCAGTTTCGCGTATGACTTGCCCTACCCGGCCATTGACGGAAATGTGCTACGTGTTCTCGCCCGGCTGAACGACTGCGACACCCCGATAGACAGCACCGCCGGCAAGAAGGAGTTTCGCCAAATGGCTATCGACATGATGGATACGGCTCATCCGCGTCTGTTCAACTCAGCCATCATGGAACTCGGCGCCCTGCAATGCACGCCTCAGAATCCCGAATGCGAGAGCTGTCCGCTGAAGCTTCGTTGCCAGGCCTATGCGCATGGCACCGTGGCGCTACTGCCGATACACAAGCAGCGGCCGCCTCTGCACGACCGATGGCTGAACTACAGCATCTATATCGACCCATCCGGCAAGACGCTGATACACAAGCGTGAAGGCAATGATATATGGCATCATCTGTGGGAATTTCCGCTGGAAGAACGGGAAGAGTTGGTCACAGATGAGCGGGCCGACCGTGCGCTGGACTACACACATATCCTGAGTCACCAGCGCTTGCACGCGCGATTCCTTATTTATAAAGTGGATGTGCTGCCGGCCGTGGCAGACACGATTGCCGTCGGGCTAGACGAACTGGACGATTACGCCTTCTCACGCCTGTCGTTGCGGGCTATGCAGGACTTGGGGCTATGAGCGGCGGGGGGAAGGATTGAGGCACAAAAAAGGTGCCGCAGGGGCGTTACTCGAGAAAACTCCTATAGAAAGGATTTGAGGTGTACCGACCCTTTGTAATCCGACTACCTCATCGCTGCTGCCGAAGCAGGTCACGGCGTAGAGTATCGGCACGCCATCGGAGGGGCATTTACCTCGTTTTTTGTTATTTGTTGAGTTTTCCGGTCTCTTGCCGGTGCGACACCTATGGGGATTTAAGATTTCAATATTTCTACATCGGAAGCGTCTATTTATCCTACTTACCTTCGGCAAAAACCATGTGAAAAGACACGGAGAGCCATTCGGATGAAAGAGGTATTTACTATTAATGATGCCAAGCGAGGGTGAGGACGATGCGGTGGGTGTTAGCAGTTATATCATAAGGCTCCGCCAATTCATGCGGATAGAGGTGCGCGGCCTGCCAGCGGAACTGGTAAGCCAACTGGGCGATACACCAATGACCGCGATAGCCGACTCCGGCCGAGGCGTAGTGGGTGGCGAGGATATTGCGGAAGTGCGTATCGGTGCGAACGGAGTTGTATGCAAGCTCCTGAATGGGTTCGTCGCGCCGGAAGGTTGATTCGTAAGCATATCCGGCATTGAAATACCACCCGAGATAGCGGGCTTCAAGACCCAACTTGAGCGTATGAACATCGTCCATATTGCGCCAATGGGTATAGTCGTACTGCAAAGAGAGCAGTCCGAGTGACTTGCATTGGAACGCCAGTCCGACGGACGAGCGCAAGGGCATGACGAAGTTGTTCTGCGTGCCCGTATAATAAGGTGTCTCCAACTGGTAGGAGTTGACCGCCCCACCCTGTTTGAGTGCAGAAGACATGGTACCGTAGTTGGTGACCGTCAACTGGTTGATACTGGGGGACTCGAAGGAGGCACCGATGCGAAGCAGACGCACGGGATGCCAGATAAGTCCGACCGAGCCATTCAGCCCCACTCCGTTCATATAGACGGTGGAGGCGTTCTTGAGCCAGTCGCCGTCGAAAGACTCGCGATAGGTGGCGGTGCGGTTATAGGCCAACGACTGGATATTCAGCCCGACGCCGATGAAGAGGCGGTTGTTGATATTACCCGCCCAATGGATAGCGTACTGGTTGACATTCCCGGACTCCCTGACAGTCAGTTCGTTGTTGACCAAGTCTCCTTCGGAGAGGACGGAGGTATAAGCCGTGGAGTCCGTCTCCTGCGGGGAGATGAGCCATGTATCGTAGCCGAGAATACTGAGCCAGCCTACCTCGTTGTCATCCCACCGCCCGGCAGGCACCAGCGCGGAGGCATGGAGTCCGTCCGTCTTATTAAGTATCACATCGGTGAGCGAGGTGGTCTGGTTGCGGGCACTGCCGTAATAGCCTCTGTTAAAGGAGCGTATGCAGCGGTAGGAGAGCATGAGGTTGCTATAGATGAGTCCTTCCGTATAGCGGTCGTCTCCGAAAGTGAAGACCCACGAGGCCTGATTGACCGTAAAGCGGTTGGCCGAAGAAAGCGTGTTATTGCCGGGAACCTGCCATGTGCGGTCAATCTGCATGTCGAAAGTCAAGCCGACTTCCATATGCCGATAGACGCCGAGGGCAGCGGGGTTATCCGCTACGGCAGAGGGGTCTCCTCCGACGGCGGTCATGGCACCGGACATACCGACATACCGCGCCGTACCCATGATGTCGCGCTCATTGAGCGCCTGGAGCGTCTGGGAATCTTGGGCGGCAGACGAGCCCGCCATGAGCAGGGCCGCGAGGATACTATAGAGATAACGATGTGTCATTTCGGACGGCGGATAATAGCACGGACGACCGTGTCAGTAGGCTGGATATTATCGTCCAGGAAGACGACCTGCGGCTGAGACTGAGACCGGCGCGAGGGTTGCGCCATGTCATGTTGCTGCTCCGACTCGGCTTCACCGGCGGCGGAGGCATCGGCCTCGTCATCGGAGTCCGTCCCGGCGGTGACATATGTCGCCCCTATCGGGGCTACCCAGTAGTACACATCGTCAGCCAGATAGTCATCGGCATGGATGCAGAGCGTCGGGGTGGCCAACACGCAGAGGAGCAGCAGTATGTAGCGACAGGGTCTCATCATCTGAAGCCTATGATATGGCGCACTTCTTCAATGGTTTTCTGCGCGCTCTCGGCAGCTTTCTCGGCTCCGAGACGTGCGACTTTAGCGAGATACTCCTCGTCCGCGCTATAAGCAAGGATACGCTCGCGTATGGGCGCGCAGAAGTCGTTGATGTCGGCAGCGAGTTGCTTCTTCATATCGCCGTAGCGGATGGCCATATTGTTATATTGGTCATTGAAGAAGTTGTAGGTGTCGGGAGCAGAGACTATCTCCATGAGTGTGAAGAGGTTCTGTATCGGCTCGGGCTTCTGCTGGTTAGGCTCCGTCGGTCCGCTGTCGGTGACGGCGCGCATGACTTTCTTACGGATAGTGGCCTCGTCGTCACAGAGATAGATAGCATTACCCTCGGACTTGCCCATCTTGCCACTGCCGTCCAGTCCGGGGACCTTGACGGCCTTTTGGTTGAAGTGGAAGGATTCGGGTTCCTTGAAATACTCCACCTCGTAGATGCGGTTGAAGCGGCGCGCGAAGAGTCGTGCCATCTCCATATTCTGCTCCTGGTCTTTTCCAACGGGGACCTTGTCGGCCTTGTGCATGAGAATGTCGGCGGCCATGAGCGAGGGATAGGTGAGCAGTCCGGCATTGACATTATCGGGCTGCTTGCGCACTTTCTCCTTGAAACTGGTGACGCGTTCCAACTCGCCCAGATAGGCATTCATATTGAGATAGAGGTAGAGTTCAAGTACCTGTTTGACATCCGATTGCACATAGATAGCGGCCTTGTCTGGGTCGATACCGCAGGCGAGGTACTCAGCGAGGATGGTGCGAGTCGAACGGCGTATATTCTCGGGCTTGGGATGGGTAGTGAGCGAGTGCCAGTCCGCGATGAAGAAGAGGCAGTCGTACTCGTTTTGCATCTGCACAAAGCTCTTCACCGCCCCGAAATAGTTTCCGAGGTGCAAATTGCCCGTAGGGCGGATGCCACTAACAACTTTCTGCATAGTAAGAATCTGTTATTCAATAGATAGTGCACAGCGAGGGTTAGTCGATAGGCAGTGCACGGTTGATTTTCTGGTCGAGCGTGGTGAGGGTCTCGGTGTTGGCGACGCCGGGGATTTCCTGAATCTTGTTGTTAAGCAGGTGCATCAGGTGCTGGTCGTCCTTGGCATAAAGCTTGATGAGGAGCGAATAGGCGCCGAGGGTGAACTGACTCTCCACGATTTCGGGTATTTTCTCGAGTTCGGCCGTAACGGACTTATACATAGAGCCTTTGTCGAGCGTTATACCGACATAGACGCAGAGTTGGTACCCGAGCATCTTGGGGTTAATCTGGTAGCCTGAGCCGACAATGACTCCGTTGTCGAACATTTTCTGCACGCGCTGATGTACGGCTGCGCGGCTGACTCCGCACTCGTCTGCGACATCCTTGAAGGGGATACGTGCGTTCTGTGTAATAATGGTAAGGATTTTACGATCCAGTTCGTCAATTTTCTCTGTCATGACTATATAGAGTATATAGAGTGAATACTTATTGTCACTAAATTGTATGCAAAATTACAACTTTTTTTGGATATTTGCAAGAAAAAATGTAATTTTGCAGGCAAAATGTCAAAAAAAGATGGGAATAGAGCTGTTAGATTATATCGAGTCGCACATCTCGGCGGAGCCGGAGGCGTTGCGCCGAATCACGCATGACACGCATGTTAACGTGCTGAATCCGCACATGTTATCGGGTCACCTGCAGGGGCGTTTTCTGGCAATGATGAGCAGGATGATCGGTCCGAAGCGGATATTGGAGCTGGGGACGTTCACGGGTTACTCGGCCCTATGTATGGCGGAAGGGCTGGCGGAGGACGGCGTGCTGGTGACCATTGAGCATAACGACGAGTTAGAAGAGACGATTCGGGCGAACCTGTCGCTGTCGCCGTTGGGACGGAAAGTGGAGTTGCGCATCGGCGATGCCAAGCAAGTGGTACCGACACTGGAGGGAGCGTTTGACATGGTGTTCATCGATGCGGACAAACGCGAGTACTGCGAGTACCTGGACCTGGTGTTCGACAAGGTGCGCGCCGGAGGATGGATTATTGCGGACAATACGCTGTGGGACGGGCATGTAGCGGACGCCAAGTACGACCGCGACAAACAGACGCTCGGGCTCCGTGCGTTCAACGACAAGGTGCACGACGACAATCGGTTAGAGAACGTGATACTTCCTATCCGGGACGGGCTGAGTATTATCAGGAAGAAGTGACTAATCTACATCGGGAATAATTCTATTGACGCCATACCCCATCCGCTAAAAACTACGGAAAAACGAGGGAACGCCATTCGGATACCGAGTTCATAATTCGTTTTCTTCACAATCAGGCACTCCCTTTGTCCCTTGAAAAGAAATTAAAGGAACCATTCAGATGCCGGTATGATATGAATGGTGCGACCACCCCACTCCGTCGTACGTTTTTCGTTATTGGTCAGTACCAACAATTCTTCACAATGCAGTTCCTCCGCAGCTTCGACCAACGCACTACACTCGCGACGGATAGTTTTCTCTGCGGTCATCTCATAACTGACTTGTATCAATTGCTTCACATGATTGTGTTCGCGAAGCACAAAATCTATTTCCTTATCGTTACGTGTGCGATAGTAGAACATGGATTGTTCCGTGTTATACCCTTTTCGCAACAGATTGACAAACACTTGATTTTCCAATAATCGTCCAAGGTTGTCGCTCGTCGAGAATGCTTTAGCCGCCACAAATCCGTTATCCACCACGTAGATTTTTTTAGGTGCTTTGGCCATCAGTTTGAGTTTGTTGTTAAAACGTGGCAAATAATAGAATAGGAACGGTTCATGCAGATAGCCCATAAATTTCTGCGTGGTGTTAACACTCTTGAGACGAAGCGCGTCGGCTATATCGTTAGCGCTTAATGGGTTGCAGAAATTGCTTAGTAGATACAGAGCCATATTATTGATATCTTCCGTGTTGCGTATCTTATGGCGTTTTACGATATCTTTCCAAATGATAGAATCAAAGAGCGTGCTCAGATAAGTACCGGCCAGCGAACGCGCTGCCACTGTCTCCGGATAGCCGCCGTTACGCAGATAATCGTCAGCCAACACGATAGCATCGTTCTGCTGTTCCGGTTGGACATTGTTTATATCCAGATGATGCCATTCAAAGAACTCTGCCAAGCTGAACGGTAGCATCTCCAGTGGCAGATACTTACCGGTTAGCACGGTTGCCATTTCGCTTGACAACATATTGGCGTTGCTACCGGTAATAACAAGGTTCTTGCCGTTACGGAAGAGTTCAGTCACCCACACATCCCAATTAGGCAAGTTCTGTACCTCATCCAGCATTAGATAATCGTAGTTCGGATATATCTCATCCAGCAAACGCATTACCAAGTCTGCGTTCCAGTTATCGCGCAGTTCCTGTTTATCGAAATTGAGGTATGCAAAATTCTTGTTACGCAACATGAGCAAGGCCTGTGTCGATTTGCCGACACGTCGCGGACCTATAATCAGTTTGATGAGATGACTTTTCAAAAGGTCATCTATATTGACCAATATGCGACGAGCGATATAGCTCTGTGCTAACAAATCATCGCGCTCTTTGCGTTGTGAAAGAAGAATTGTTTTCATATCTCATTTGAAATTTTGCATAAAGATACTACTTTTTATGCAATTACGCAAACATATTGCACAAAAAATATACTTTTTTATGCAGTACAGCACTTTTATTGCACTTTATCGAGAGGATGCATTATATCCATGTAAAGAAAAAGCGCAGCAAGATGCTGCGCAATTTGACAGGGGACTTCGGAAGAATAGTTCTTAAGGTGAATATACCTAATCAAGGCGGGATACATTAATGTATCCCGCCTTGATTATACTATTGCATTTCAACTATTGACTATCTCATCGATTGCCCTTGGAGGGTGTAGGTCTTGTCCCCGCGGAGGATGAGGACCTGGCCGTCACGGAAGAGTTTGGTGGCTTGGACGTGGTCGCCGCGGAGGTCGTCGATGCCTTCACTCGGCTTGGGCACGGAGGTGTAAGTGGCTGTATAAGTGGCATCCGCGGTCGCAGCAACAATCTCCGGCGTCCAACCGCTGAACGTATAGGTGTAGTGCTCGTCCTCCGTACGAACGGGCGTGTCGCCGGTGTATTCGGGCAGTGCGTCATTGGTTACCCGCTTTGCCATAGACGCGGTACTTATACATCGGTTAGGCGCGGTCTTTGATGGAGTCGAAGCCCTGGCCGAAGACGCCGGTGGCGAGGCTCTGGCTGACGAAGGCGTTGGGGTCAATCATACGCACCAGGCGGAAAATCTTGTCGGACTCGTTCTTACGGGCCAGGACGGTGACAACCTTGACAGGCTGCTTGCTGTAGCCTCCGATGCCGTCGAGAATGGTGACCCCGCGGGGAACCTGCGTCATGATGGCGTCGGCAATCTCCTGGTAATGCTGGCTGAAGATGAAGAACTGGACAGACTGGCGTGTGCGGTTCATGACCCAATCCACCGCCATAGCGGAGATGAAGGTGAAACAGAGGCCGAAGAGCACCTTCTCGATACTATGCACCTCGGGGAGGAAATAGGCGCAGGAGATGATGATGAGGTCGCAATAGAAGAGCCCGCGGCCCATGGGGAGGTGCCTGAACTTATTGACAATCATAGCGATGATGTCGGTGCCGCCCGTGCTGCCGTTGTTGAGGAAGACGAGTCCGAGCGCGAGTCCGGCGAAGAGTCCTCCGAGCACGACGGCCATGAAGGGGTCGCTGATGTCCGCCACCTGAGGAATAGGCACGAAACGGAGCCAGAAAGCAAGCCACAATACGCCGTAGATAGTGCGGACGCAGAACTTCCACCCGACCGTGTAGATAGCGATGATGAGCAAGATAGCATCGAGGACGAGGGTACTGAGCCAGATAGGAATCTGCGTACCCGTGGCGAAATAGATACTCTCGCACAGACCGGTCAGTCCGCCCCCGACGATAGCGTGGGGGACGAGCATGCGGTTAACAACGAACGCATACGGCATGGTAGCTACGGCTATCATGAAGAGTTCCTTGAACTCGGTGACGGATTTGAGTTTGCCGTACTGATGCACTCTGTCGCGCAAGTGCTCAGTGTCCAGCGTCAGTTTGTCGTTCATGTCAGATGTATGTCTTTTTCGTATCGTTTTTCCGGCTGTCAGGTAACGGACAATGTACGGATTTGGTACGGACAATGTCTAGGATTGGTACGGGTTTGGTAGGGGGCAGGTAGGGGTCAGGTATGGGAGACGGCGGGATGTCGTGCAATGAGATTGCGGTCTCCCCAGCCATTGTCCACACGTGCAACCGGCAGCCAGAACTTATTGGCGGCGACCCACGGCGCTGGATAAGCGGCCTTGGAGCGGGGATAGGCATGGTGCCACTCGTCCGCAACGACCTCGTACTCAGGATGCGGCGCGTTGAGCAGGACGTTATCCTTGGGGTCTGCGTCGCCGCGTTCGACCTCGGCAATCTCCTCGCGTATGATAAGGAGCGCGTCGATGAAGCGGTCGAGTTCGTCTTTGGACTCACTCTCGGTCGGTTCAATCATGAGCGTGCCATGCACGGGGAAGGAGAGCGTGGGGGCGTGATAGCCGAAGTCCATGAGTCGCTTGGCGATGTCCGCCTCGGTGATACCGAGGGCGTGGAACTGCCGGCAATCGAGTATGAGCTCATGCCCCACCCGTCCGTTCGCTCCGGTATAGACGACACCGTAGGCGTCGCGGAGGCGTGCGGCCATGTAGTTAGCTGACAGAATGGCGGCTGCCGTAGCCTGCCGCAGGCCTTCGGGGCCCATCATGCGGATATATCCATAGGCGATGAGCGCCATGTTGGCATTGCCGTAGGAGGCCGAAGATACGCGGTTGCAGTCGTCCGAGGGCAGATAATCCGCGAGTTGGTCGGTGCTGCAGACGGCTCCGACGCCGGGTCCTCCGCCTCCGTGGGGGCTGGCGAACGACTTATGGAGGTTGAGGTGGCATATGTCCGCGCCGATGGTGGCGGGATTGGTATAGCCTATTTGGGCGTTCATGTTAGCGCCATCCATATAGACGAGTCCTCCACATTCGTGGATGATGTCGCACATGCGTCGTATGGCGACCTCGAAGATACCGTGCGTGGAGGGGTATGTAATCATGCATCCGGCGAGGATGTCGCGGTTGGCCTCCGCCTTCTGCTGCCAGTCGTTGAGGTCGGTATTGCCGTGTTCGTCGCAGCTGACGACGACAGGGGTGAAGCCGGCCTGCACGCAGGAGGCAGGGTTGGTGCCGTGCGCCGAGGCGGGTATCAGGAGGACGGTGCGCTGCTGCTGCCCGTTGCGACGGAAGAACTCGCGGATAGTGACCAGTCCTGTATATTCTCCTGCGGCGCCGGATGTGGGCTGGAGGCTGGTAGCCTCAAAGCCGGTGATGATAGCGAGTTGGCCGCTCAGGTCGTCGAGCATATCAATGTATCCCTCGACCTGCTTATCGGGCGCCAGGGGGTGCGCAGTCAGCCACCCGGGCATCGTGATGGGGAGCATAGCGGCGGCCGGGTTGAGCTTCATAGTACACGAGCCGAGGGGTATCATCGAGTGCGCGAGGGAGATATCTTTTCGGTCGAGGCGCTTAATATAGCGCATGAGTTCGGTCTCGGTGTGGTAGCGGCAGAAGACGTCCTCCTGCAGGTAATCAACGGGGCGTATGCGTGCCTCGTCGATGGCCCAGAGGCCTACGAAAGTTTCATCGTCGTCCTCGTAGTGCGGTATGTTACCCGCCGCCTCGGCGAAGAGTTCGATGAGGTCGTTCATGTCGTCGAGGGTGACGGTCTGGTCGAGACTGATACCCACCCACCCTTCGGGGTCATAGTAGAGGTTGATACCCTTCTCCAGGGCCAAGTTGCGCAGGAGGGCGACATTGTCGGTGCGTATCTTGAGCGTGTCGAAGAACTCGGTATTCTCCTGCTCATAGCCGTAGGCCTGCAGCATCTCGCTGAGATAGACGGCCTTACCGTGTATGGTCTCGGCTATCTCGCGCAGTCCTTCCGCGCCATGATAGATGCCGAAGAAGCCCGCCATCATAGCGGACAGGGCCTCGGCGGTACAGATATTGCTGGTCGCTTTCTCGCGTTTGATATGCTGTTCGCGCGTCTGGAGGGCGAGTCGGTAAGCGGGGTGCTCGTAGGCGTCACGGCTCAAGCCGATGATACGCCCGGGCATATCGCGCTTGAACTCATCGCGGGTCGCCATATATCCGGCAGTCGGTCCTCCGAATCCGACGGGCAGTCCGAAGCGCTGGGCCGTGCCGCAGATGATGTCGGCGGGCAGCGGGCGCAAGAGCGCCAAGGAGAGCAGGTCGGCAATGACCGTGACCTTCAGACCGGCGGCATGGCAGTCGTCCACGAAAGACTCATAGTCCTCGATGCTGCCGTCGGCGTTGGGCAGCTGGATGAGCGCGCCGAAGAAGTCGGCACCCGGCACGAAATCGGCATAGTTGCCCATGACCAGTTCGATGCCTTGCCCCTGCGCACGCGTGCGCAATACAGATAAGGTATTGGGGAAAATCTTGTTGTCCACAAAGACGCGGCACACGCCGTTCTTGACCTGCTCGCGTGTGCGCAAGTTGCGCATCATGGTGACGGCCTCGGCCGCGGCCGTAGCCTCGTCCAGGAGCGAGCAGTTAGCCAGCGGCAGGCCGGTCAGGTCGCTGACCATGGTCTGGAAATTGAACAGCGCCTCGAGCCGTCCCTGGCTGATTTCGGCCTGGTAGGGCGTGTAGGATGTGTACCAGACGGGGTTCTCCAGGACATTGCGCCGGATAACCGCAGGCGTGACGGTGCCGTACCATCCGCGTCCGATATAGCTGCGATAGGGCATGTTCTGCTCCCCCTGCGCCGCTATATCCGCCAGATGCTCGCTCTCGCTGATCGGCTCGTTCAGCTCAAGCGGCTCGTTGAGAAGGATATCCGACGGGATGGTCTGCGCGATGAGTTGGTCCATCGAATCGACTCCGAGCACCCGGAGCATCTGTTCCATATCCGACTCGCTGAGCCCGATATGACGATTTTGCAAGTAGTTTGTTGCCACAACAATAGTATTTTGTATGTATATTTCACCGAGTATGTCCCCGACCGGTCGGGAAGACAATTATGGTGCAAAGGTACTGCTTTTTTGCGTACCCTGCAAGATTTTTTGACGATTTATGTGTAAAAATCCAGAAAAATTTTGCAGAATCACAAAAATAGCGTATCTTTGTACACGAAAAAATCACGAACGCTGTTCGCGAGATACATGTTTGTTTAGCTATCCGCGTTGATGAAAGAACCGAACACACAGCCGGTCAACATGTGGGACATGAACCCGATATGGGATGTCCTGACACCGGAAGAGAAGGAACTGCTGACTGCGCAGGTGGAGGTCGTCGAGTACAAGAAGAACGACATCATCCACCACGAAGGAGACACCCCCACGCACATGATGATGCTGGCGCGCGGCAAGGTGCGTATCTACAAGGAAGGTATCAGCCAGCGGCAACAGATTATCCGCCTGCTCAAGCCGTATGACCTGTTCGCCTACCGTGCCGCCATAGCAGGCGACGAGTATAACTCATGCGCCGGCGCCTTTGAGGACTGCGTCGTGTACAAGCTTAATCGTGAGACATTTATCCGCTTCATGCAGAGCAATAACGCGTTCTGCTACCGCATTCTGGTCGCGCTGGCGCGGGACCTGGCCGTGTCGCAGGTGCAGACGGTGAGCCTCACGCAGAAGCATATCCGCGGGCGTCTGGCCGATTCGCTGCTGTCGCTCAAGGAGAAATACGGCTACGATGCCGACGGTGCACTGGCGGTCAACCCGTCGCGCGAGGACATGGCCAACATGAGCAACATGACCACGAGCAACGCCATCCGCACCCTCAGCCAGTTTGCCCAAGAGGGACTCATCCGGCTGGAAGGACGGTTCATCTATCTGCTCAACGAGGAGGAGCTCCACCACATCAGCCGATTGGGCTGATTAGTCCAGCATAGCGCCCGAGTTATTACTCAGTTGCACCATCTGGTCATACTGCTCGGGAGACAAATCATAGAAGTAATAATTGCGCGGATCGACCGGCTTGCCCTGAATCCGCACCTCATAGTGCAGGTGCGGCCCCGTGGATTTGCCCGTATTACCCACCAGCGCAATCACATCGCCGCGGCGCACTTTCTGCCCCACACGCACCAGCCCCTTGTACAAGTGGGCATACAGGGTCGAATAGCCGAAGCCGTGTTCCACCATCACCGTGTTGCCATACCCCTGCTTCCAGCCCACGAAGCTGACTGTGCCGTTGCCGGTGGCATAGACCTCCGTACCGACGGGCGAGGTGAAGTCCATGCCCGTATGCATGCGGCGCACATGATAGACAGGGTCGATACGCACCCCGTATCCTGAGGCCACACGCGTCAGGTCCTTGTTCAGCACCGGTTGGATGGCCGGCAGGCACTCCATGCGCTTCTCCTGCGTGCGCGCCATCTCCACTATCTCGTCGTAGGACTTGGCCTGCACATACATCTCCTTCTCCAGGATGTCCGTCTTCAGCTTCAGGTCGGCAGCCAGTTGCGAGTTGCTCATATCGGCCAGTTCATCGTAGTAGGACATCTTCAGACTGGCGCCCTGACGCACGTGCATCGGGATAGGCTCAGCGCCGAAGAGCACACGGTACAGGTTATCGTCACGCTGCTGTAAGTCCATCAGCACCAGCTGCATCTGGTCCGTCTGGCGGTTCAGCATCTCCAGTTGGCTCGCCAACTCCTTCTTCTGCATGAGCAGTTGCTTCTCGCGGGGCGATGGGAAGAGCGAGAAGAACACAAAGAAGAACACTATACCCAGGCACAAGCCCACTAATATATACGACCCCGAACGGCGGAGCCAGAAGCGGAAGCCCTGCTCCACTCGCTCAATAGCCAGCGTCTGCGGATTGATGTGATATTTACCTTTTGCCATATTGTCTCTTGTTTTTAGCGGCCGGCCGTTCGCCGGACTCTTTCCACCAGAAGAAATAACTGTTTTGTTTGCGCTTCTCCTCCGCGCTCCGTGCCACATAGACCGGCTCCATCGTGTAGGGGTTCAGCCCTGTGTAGAACATGGTGGTGCTCAGCGTCATCGGCGTGGGCGTGAAGTCCTGCACCTGCTCCGGCCGGTAGTGCATGCGGCGCGTCTGTTCGGCGAGTGCGGCCATGTCGCGATTGGTGCAGCCGGGATGCGAACTGATGAAATAGGGGATGAGTTGTTGCCGCAAGCCGCACTCCTCATTCACGCGTCGGAAGAAGCTGTCGAAGCGCATATACTCGTCGAACGGCGGCTTGCGCATCAGTCGTAGCACATTCGCAGACACATGCTCCGGCGCCACTTTCAGCCGACCGGACACATGACGCAGCAGCAACTGACGCCCGTAGGCCTCGTCCATCAGGTCGTAACGGATACCCGAACTCACGTAGGCGCGCTTGACATAAGGCAGCGCATCCACCGTCCGATAGATATCTATCAGCGGCTCAAAATCGCGGTTCAGGTTCTTGCATATGGCCGGCTGCAGGCAACTGGCCCGGGCACATTTCTCGCACAGGCTCCTGTCCTTGCCGTGCATCCGGTACATGTTCGCCGACGGGCCGCCGAGGTCACTCACGTAGCCCTTCCAGTCCGGCAGACGGCTCAGCGTCTCCACCTGCCGCAGGATACTCTCTTTCGACCGCGACACTATCTGCTTGCCCTGATGCGCCGAGATGGTGCAGAACGAGCAGCCCCCGAAGCAACCGCGGTGCATGCACACCGAGAAACGAATCATCTCGTAGGCCGGGATGCGCTTGCCCTTGTATTTGGGATGGGGGAAATACATGAACGGCAGGTCGAACACGGCGTCCAGTTCGGCCGTCGTCATCGGCGGATAGGTCGGGTTGATGACCACGTACCGCTCCCCCACCCGTTGCACCAGCGTCCGGGGGTATATCTTGTTCGACTCGGTCTCTATCAGGCGGAAGTTCTCCGCATGCTTGCGCTTGTCCTGCACGGCCTGTTCATGGCTGTGCAGACGGATAGTATCCGCCGGCAGCGACCCCAGTTCCGCCTCACTTATCACTCTGCCAATCTGCGGGATACGACTGATGTCGCCGCCCTGCTCGTAGGCACGCGCCAGTGCCACCACCGACTGCTCGCCCATGCCGTACTGCAGCACATCCGCGCCGCTGTCTATCAGTATGGACGGCATCAGCCGGTCCGACCAGTAGTCGTAGTGCGTCAGCCGCCGCATCGACGCCTCAATGCCCCCTATCACCACCGGCACGTCCGGGAAATACTGCTTCAGTATCTTGCAGTAGGTGATGGTGCAGTAGTCGGGGCGCATGCCCGCGCGCCCGTCCGGCGTATAGGCGTCGTCCGAACGCAGACGCCGGGCCGCCGTATAGTGGTTGACCATGCTGTCCATGCTGCCGGCCGAGATGGCGAAGAACAGACGGGGCCGCCCCAGTTTCTTGAAGTCGCGATAGTCACCATGCCAGTCCGGCTGGGGGACAATCGCCACGCGGTACCCCGCATGCTCCAGCACACGACCGATGACGGCCGCGCCGAAAGACGGGTGGTCCACATAGGCGTCACCCGAGAACAGGATGACGTCCACATAGTCCCAACCGCGCAACTCCAGCTCCTTGCGCGTCGTCGGCAGGTATTTCTTCAGGTCATACATCTACTCCAGTTGCAGGTTCATGCGCTCTTTCATGCGCTGAATCTCCGGATTCTTGCTTACCAGTTCCTTGTATTTCTCCTCGTCCGTATAGGCGCGATGCACCTCCCGGTGCTCCGCCACCTCCACCGACACGGTCAGGTAATCGTTCTTCAACACCTCGCGCAGATGCGTCAGCACTTGCTTCTCAACCTTCTTATACTCATCGCGTTGCCATACATTAGCCAAGGTCAGCAGGGCACGATGCTGTTCCTGCAGCACCGGCCGCGCCTCCGTCAGCATGGCAACCAGGCGCTGTTCCTCGCGAAAGAGGCTACTCAGACCAGCCCAAGCGCCGGAGAACTGGTCAGCTGTAAAAGGGGTGTCACGCTTCGGCTCTTGGGTCGCAGCCGCCGGAGCTGCCGTACTCGCGCCGCCCGAAGCTTGGACAGACGGTTTGCCCAGCGACGGCATCTGCGGCAGACCGCCCACACGGGGCATCTGCGGCAGCGAAGCGGACCGGGCTGCAGCGGGGGCAGCCGCCGCTTGCGGAC
>JAFUUE010000047.1 GCA_017483945.1 Paludibacteraceae bacterium
CAAGCAGAGTGACCATAAACATCTGACACTATGCAATTAGACCGACTGACGGCGGACACCGAGATTACTGCGTTCGATTGCGGAGACGAAGACTTGAACGGCTTTCTTCTGAATGATGCCAAGGCATTCATGCAAAAGAAGGCATGAGAAGCATTTCAACAGCTATCCGGCTATCAAGATAGGACGTTTTGCTGTTTCTCAGGACTATCGCGATCAGCATATCGGCAGCGAGTTGATGACCTATATCAAACGCTTGTTGCATGAGAATAAGTACTATGCCGCTTTCCGTTTTATTACGGTTGACGCCTACTTGTCTGCCATTCCTTTCTACGAGAAAAACGACTTCCGCCTCTTAGTGAGTAAAGAAGAAAACCCATATACCCGTTCCATGTATTTCGATATGATGGAATTAGAAAAACAAAATAAAGAGTGATATATCGTCCCTGCTCCGGGATATTAAATTAAGAGAAAGACAGGCGCAAGCGTGCGCCAATAAATATAACATAGCATTACTATTATTTCGCGTTTACCGAAAGTGTAGCAAACTTTAACGGAAATAAAACACTGAAATAATTAAGTGGTAGCATACATTGTATGCTTTCTATTCATGTAATAGTAACTTGCACTTTTAGTGTGAGTTTCTTATGAATAGAAAGGCTTCCTTGCTACACTGCCTTGGTAACGCGATAAGAAACTCGCACTTTCTTATTGCCACGATTGATAGTATGCGCCAACAAGCAATTACTGTCAATCATGTTGTTTAACTCCATCGAATTTGCGTTCTTTCTGCCGCTCGTCTTCCTCATTTATTGGGCAATCGGCTACGCACATATCAGCGACACCCTCAAACTGCGTCTGCAAAACGCTTTTGTCGTCATCGCCTCCTATGTCTTTTATGGCTGGTGGAACTGGCGGTTCCTGTTACTCATCGCTTTTACTTCTTTCTGCTCATGGGGCAGTGGCTTGCTTATCGGCAAAGCCTCCTCGCCGCATAAAGCCAAAGCGTGGATGGTAACAAATATCGTCCTTAATCTTGGAATCCTCGCGCTCTTCAAGTATTACGACTTCTTTGTCTCCGAGTTCGGGCAACTATTTGGTATCAGCACGGATAGCCTGTTGTTGAAAATCATCCTTCCCGTCGGCATTTCGTTCTATACCTTCCAAGCCCTCAGTTACTCGATAGACGTCTATCGCAAAAAAATAGAACCGACCCGAGACATCATCGCCTTCTTTGCCTTTATCTCGTTCTTTCCGCAACTGGTTGCCGGACCTATCGAACGTGCCACCAACCTCTTGCCGCAGTTCCTCACCAACCGCCGTTTCTCTTACGACCAAGCCACAGACGGAATGCGCCAAATCCTCTGGGGCTTATTCAAGAAAATAGTAGTAGCCGACAACTGCGCTACCTACGTGGACCAAGTTTGGGCGACTTATCCAACCCAAACAGGCTCGACACTCCTCCTCGCCGCCATCCTTTTCACATTCCAAATCTACGGCGATTTCTCCGGCTATTCGGACATTGCCATCGGCACAGCCAAACTGTTTGGTATCAAACTGATGCGCAACTTCAACAACCCCTATTTCTCTCGTGACATCGCAGAATTCTGGCGTCGCTGGCATATATCCCTCACTACATGGTTCCGGGACTACGTTTATATCCCTCTCGGCGGCTCTCGCGTCCCGAAAGGAAAAATAGTCCGCAACACTTTCGTCATCTTCCTCCTCTCCGGCTTCTGGCATGGCGCCAACTGGACCTTTATCGCTTGGGGCACCTACCACGCCCTCCTTTTCCTCCCCCTCATCCTCCTCGGCAAGAACCGCAAATACACCAACCAAGTCGCCTCTTATACCGACTCCAACGGCAACGAACATCTCCGCCTTCTCCCTACGCTGAAAGAATCCCTCCAAATCCTCTTTACTTTCGCCCTCGTCGTCCTCGGCTGGATCATCTTCCGTGCTCAAAGTATTGCAGAGGCATGGAATTACATCGTACAGGGCTTTTCTTTGTCGATATTCTCTATGCCAATGGTTATTGGCGGTTTGAAACGTACGTTATTCTTCACAAGCATCCTTATGCTCGTAGAATGGCTTAACCGCTCAAAAGAGCATTCCTTAGAGATACGCCAAATACCGACAATTATTAGATACACTCTATATTACATTTTGATATTGTGTATATTAGAGTTTGGCGGTTCAAGTCAATCATTTATTTACTTTCAGTTCTAAATCCCATGAAACGATTTCTTCTTTCTGTCATATTAAGTATTGGATGTCCTCTATTGCTATTATTAGGTATCTATCTTTGGACTGATCCGTTTCGGTGTCTTCATGAGTTTGATATCAACGATATAGATGCTACCAATAGGGAATATC
Organism: Paludibacteraceae bacterium; assembly: GCA_017483945.1. GTDB lineage: Bacteria > Bacteroidota > Bacteroidia > Bacteroidales > Paludibacteraceae > Colicola. The sequence continues at coordinate 2,374 of JAFUUE010000047.1, forward strand.
TCTCAACAGAATTGTTTCTGCGAAACTACCCGACGCAGCACTACAATGCTTTTATTTTTAGTAGTTCAAGAGGAGGAGGTTTTAATACCTACACATGGCAGACCTATATAGGAAAAGATACACGACCTTTCCTATTTCAGGCATGGGGAGAATCGCTTACAGGAATAGAACTGAAGATGGATTATTTGGACAAGCACGATGTAGAAATTAAACATGCAATTATCATGTTTGATATTCCGGGCACGTTTGGCAAAGGACAACTACCTCATGAGGCACTTGGCTTGAAGCATTGGATATTTACGAACAATTCAAAGTTTACGTACAATGCTATTCAGTTCTACAATTTCATTCAGAAGCCTTCGTTCTGGATTAAGAACATCCGCAAGACATTAGCACATTCCAAAGAGGCTTGTTCATCCGATACCATTTTTAATGACTGGGAAGGCGATAATTATTTGAATTATGCAACATTGCCTCCCCAAGATAGTTTAAAGAAATGCAGCGACATGACACGGCGTACATTCTATGCGAAACTAAATAGTGTCAAAGATTCTACACAAAGAGTATCTCAGCCTGTTATTAACGGAAAGTTTGTAAAGCAATTACAACACATGAAAGCAATTCTCGATAAACAGAACACGGATTATCATATAGTTCTTTCCCCTGCCATTTGCTATTTGAATCCGGCCGTTAATCCAGCAGATTTGGAAATAATAGAGGATATATTGGGAAAGGAACGCGTGCATGATTATACTGGCAGAAATGAACTGACAGAGGATTATAACAACTTCTCAGACCCGAATCATTTCGGCTTGCGTGTTGGCTATTTGATTATGCAGGATATCTACGGTAATCGCTAAAACAGCGTCCATTACAGGCGAATACTATTCGCCGCCATCTATTCTTGGTAGTTTCAGGCGTTTGTCAAACGCCGCTCCTTTCTTGGTAGTTCTGCCCGATAGTATCGGGCTTTAGCTCCGTCCATTTCAGGCGGATACTATCCGCCGCCTCTTATCCGAATTACGTCAGCGGTCTATGCTCTGGTATTTATCGGAACGCAGACAGGGAAATACCGGCTATTTTCTTGTATGTCCGCGAGAAATGGGGGGGATGAGCGCCGATATACCGCGCGTAGTCATTCACATTCCGTATCCGGAGAGGTTTACTCATCTTGCTTTCGGCTCAATCATCTTTAGCACTTTTGCCGGCACGCCGCCGACGATGGCGTTGGCAGGGACATCCTTGGTTACTACAGCTCCTGCGGCAACGATGGCGTTTTCGCCGATGGTCACACCGGCAAGGACGGTCACATTAGCGCCCAGCCACACGCGCTTGCCGATATGTATCGGCGCGTGCTCCATCGAGGCGCGACGGGCAGGGTCCTGCACATGATTGAGCGTGCAGAGCGTGGCGTTGTGCCCGATGAGCGCATCATCGTCTATATAAATGCCGCCTTGGTCTTGGAATTTGCAGCCCATGTTGATGAAAAGGAAAATTACAGTCCAATTCTTCTTCCATGATGGTCAGACAGCACTCATTCACCTTATGTACAGGCGATTGGCACTCCCATTTTTCACCGTCTCCTTTCTCTTGCACGAACCGCAGAACGCATTGATAGTGAAAGGGGCTAACGAACCTGGAACGAAGCTGGAACGAAACTGACCTACGCAACACGCTGAAAACCAGACCGCCTAACAGAGCTGGAACAGAGCTGAAACAGAGCTGACCGGTGCAGCGGGCTGCTAATCAGGCTAATCCGCCCCTCAGGTTCGGGTCAGGTTCGGGACTCGGTGCGCCTTAATCGTTTCACGTCCCGGGCGGTCAGGTAACGGCCAGGTAACGGCCAGGTAACGGAGGCCCTTCGGCACGTTCGGCATCTTCAGTCCCTTCGGACACGGACTGCTGCTATGCGGCCGGAGAATCAGACCGCTTCCGAATCCGGTATCAGCGGCTGAAGGAGGGGATTTGCATGAGGGCGTGGTAGAAGTCGTCGGCAGAGAGGTCGGACTGGGCGATGACACGGGTCTTGTAGTTATAGACGGTGTTGATGCTGTAGTCGAGGATTTCGGCAATGACCTCATTATGCACAATGCCGAGGCGTATGAGTGCGAAGATACGCAGTTGGGCATTGAGCAGTTCATCTTTCTTGAGCGTTATCTGCGCCCCGGGCCGGAGGAGTGCGTTGAAGTCGCGCACGAAGGTGGGATAGAGGGTGAGGAGCATGGAGTCGAGTTCGCGGTCGAGGTACATGCGCTGCAGGTGTGCGTCGGCGTTCTTGGGGATAGTGAGCAGGGGTGCCCACCGGCGGTCGGCGGCGTATTGCTTGACATCCTGCTGGTACTGACGGACAGAATTGAGGTAACGGGATTGTCCGACGAGCAGTGTACCGAGGAGCTCTTCCTTCAGTTTATTGGCCTCCAGCAGGCTCCGGTTCATCCGGTTGATGGTATGCCGTGCGGCATGGACCGTTTTGTTCTTTCGTGCGACGACGATGATTGAGACGACGGCGATGAGGAGCAGGAGCGTTGCGATGCCGAGTAGGATGAGGGCCTGCTGCTCGCGCAGAGCGAGTTGCGAGAGCATCTGCTCCTCGATGATGGGCAGCGTCTGCGCGACGTCCATCTGGCGATGGCGTGCGTGGTAGCGTTGTGCATCCTGCATGGCCAAGTGGATATATCGGTCGGCAAGTTGTGTCTCATCGGCCTCGAAGAGCAGTTCGGCGACATTGCGCATGGCGACTGCCTCGTTGGTAGAGGAGCGGATGTCGCAGATGGCGGCGTCTATGTAGTAGTGCAGGGCCTCTTCGGGACGTCCCGTGACGCGATAGAGGAAAGCGAGCGTGCTGGCCGTCATGGCGCGGAAATGGACGGAGGGCTGTGTGGCGCCGAGGGAAAGGTGGCAACGCTCGATACTGCGTGCATGGTTGCCGACGCGTAGGTCCCGTACCGCAAGTGCGTACCAGTAACGCGCAGTGTCGGCGGGTGTGAGGTAGGTGAGTGCCGACTCGTTCATGCGCACCCCCTCCCGGTTATAGGCCGCACCTATCTCCCCCTCGGCATGGTCGGCCATATCCCAGAGCAGGCGGGCATAGGTGATATAATAGAGCAGGCAGAGGGCGGAGTCGGGAGACTGCCAGCGGGCGAGGATATCATCCGCCTCCTTGAAGAGTCCTCCGGAGAGATAGACGAAGGAGCGGCACAGTTGCACTTCCGGCTGTTGTGCGGGCGTCGCTTCCTGCTCCATACGACGGACATAAAAGAGGGCTGTATCGTAATTATACGACTTATATTCCTCGTATAAGCATTTATACACCGGATAGGCCTCGTCCGCCAATGCCGCAGCACGTCTCAGACTATCAATTCGGGCCCGTTTCCGAGCCTCTATTCCGGGCCTTTCCGCGAGGGCTTCATCCAGCAGACGCAGTTCGTCTTTCAGGTTGTAATCCAGCGCATTAGCGCACATCGCAACGGCGCAGAAAAGGGCGAGTAGGAAGTAGTGTTTTCTCATAGTGTCAGGAACTTGTTTGCAAAGATAGTAAATATATTTGTAATGACCAAATTTTAACTTGATTTTATTTATATTTTTCTATATTTTCCGTATATTTTTTTCGCGCGTGCCAAAAGGTGATTATCTTTGTAACCGTAATGACACGAACCTGTCAATTTGTAAACCTATTTACTATCATGAATCACAAGTTTCTTATTGTACCGCTGTTGTGGTTGTCCGTGCTGGCGAGTGCCCAGACTCGCACTTTCCGCGGCGTAGTGACAGACACGAGCGGTGAGTCACTGATTGGTGCCTCGGTATTGGTCCAAGGGACGACGACGGGAACCATCACCGACTTTGACGGTAATTTCGAAATCACCTGTGCAGAGGGGGCACTATTGGAGTTCTCCTATATCGGCTACCGGACGCAGACACTTCCGGCCGCAGCGGACATGACGGTGCGACTGGCGGAAGACAACGAGCAGTTAGAGGAGGTCGTGGTCATCGGCTACGGCAGCCTGAGCAAGAAAGAGGTGTCGAGCTCGATTGTGCAGGTGGACAGCAAGAATTTCGTAAAGGGTCCGATGAATAACCCGATGGAGATGCTGAACGGCAAGGTGGCGGGTCTGACGGTGAACAGCACGTCTGCCGCCGACCCGAATGCATCGTCGTCACTGCAGATACGTGGCGCCGGTTCACTGAGCGGCAGCAACGAGCCGCTGTACGTGATAGACGGTATCGCGGGCGGCGACATCCGCAACCTGAGTTCACAGGACATCGAGTCCATCACGGTGCTCAAGGATGCGGCCTCCGCAGCTATCTACGGTACGCGCGGCGCCAACGGTGTGGTCCTGATTACGACCAAGAAAGGTTCGGCGGAGCAGGGGCACTTCAGCGTGACCTACGACTCGTACTTCGGTGCCAACGTGGCGAAGCCTCATATGGAGGTGCTGAGTGCGGAGGAGTTCCGCCGTTCGCGCCGAGGCACGGACTATGGCTATAACACAGACTGGTACAGCGAGATAACCCGTCCGGCGGCATACGACATCAACCAGTACATCAACGTAGCCACCTCCACGAAGGGCGGCAGTTACACAGCGTCGCTGAACTACAAGGACGCGAACGGTCTGGACATCGTCAGCGCGCGTCGGGAGTACGGCGGCCGTTTTGCCATGGAGCAGCGGATGCTGAAGGACTACCTGACGCTGTCGGCCTCGCTGACAGGCCGCCGTGTGGACGAGACATGGGGCGACAACGGCCAGGTGGACAATGCGATGAGCATGAACCCGACCATGCCGGTCTATAATGCGGACGGCAGTTACTACCAGCCGACAGGCACAACGGGCGCGACCAACCCGGTAACCCGGCTGAAAGAGACGGCCTCGAACGGACAGCGGCTGTACATGATGGCTAATGTGGGACTCAAGCTGAAGCTCTATACGGACGAGCACCACAACCTGAACACGTCGGTGGCCTATTCGCTGGACTACAACGACCTGAAGTCGAACACCTACGCCTCGTCCAAGTCGAACGAGAGTTTCTGGGGCGGCTACAAGGGTCGCGCGAACGTCAATTACGCAAAGAACAACACGCACCACCTGGACTGGCTGCTGAACTACGACTTCCAGATGGAGCAACACACGCTGCGCTTCGTGTTCGGCACATCGTGGGAGCAGCATAACTGGGAACAGGTGGGCGCGGAGAACCGCGACTTCACGTTCGACAACACGCTGTGGCACAATATCGGCGCCGGCACATGGCTGGCGGACGGCACGGCCTCGATGTGGACGGGCCGCAGCCAGTCGTCGCTGTTCGGTTTCTTCGGACGCGTCAACTACAACTGGCGCGACATGCTGTTCGTTTCGGCCAGTATCCGTCGCGAGGCAAGCACCAAGTTCGGTGTGAAGAGCCGCTGGGGTAATTTCCCCTCGGCCAGCATCGCGTGGGAGATGACGGAAGCGGAGTTCATGGAGCCTGCCAAGCCGGTGCTCAAGAGCCTCAAGCCGCGCTTCTCGTACGGTGTGACCGGTCGTGAGCCGGGCGACAGTTACCAGTCGCTGGCCACCTACTCGACACGCCACCAGTACTTCATGGACGGCGAGTGGGTAGTCGGCTATGCCTCGGACAAGAACGCCAACCCAATACTGAGTTGGGAGAAATCGGAGAGTTATAATATCGGTGTGGACTTCGACCTGTGGCACCGTCTGCGCGGCAGCATCGAGTACTATATCCGCCGCTCGCCGGACCTGCTGTATAACTACACGGCTCCGCAGCCGCCGTTCGTGCATCCGTCCATCCTGGTCAATGTCGGCACGACGACCAACCGCGGTGTGGAGGTCAGCCTGAACGGCGACATCTTCACGGGCAAGGATTTCCACTGGAACATGGGCATCAACTACGCCTACGGCCGCACCTACCTGACCAAACTGTCTAACGACGTCTATCAGGCCTCATACCTGGAACTCTACCAGAAGCCGGGTGTCGGTACGTCTGAGTACTTCTTCCGCGTGGAGGAAGGCGGTGAGATAGGCCAGTTCTACGGCTATGAGTTCGCCGGTATAGACGCGAACGGCAACATGCTGGTGCTCGACAACAACGGCAACGCACAGCCCGTAGGCTCCGCCGATGCTTCGTGGAAACGATACATCGGCAACGGTGCCCCCAAGCACACCCTGAGCTGGACTAACTCGTTCGAGTTCCACAACTTCGACCTGTCCGTCCTCTTCACAGGAGCCTTCGACTACAGCATCTTCAACATGCGCAAATACGGCATGGGCCTCTCGGGCAGCGGCAGCGACAATGTGCTGCGCACGGCCTACACCACCGACAAGTACGTCAAGACGGGCGGCGGTGTGATAACGAGTTACTTCCTGGAGGACGGCTCGTACTTCAAGTTGGACAATATCACGCTGGGCTACAACTGGCGCTGGCAGGACAAGTTAGTGGACGGGCTGCGTCTCTACGTCACTGCCAAGAACATCTATACCCTCACGCGCTACTCGGGCAACGACCCGTCTATCGTAGCCGTGACGGGCATCACTCCGGGTGTGGATACGTCGTCGGCTTATCCCACCGCTACGCAACTCTGTCTTGGTGTAACCCTTAATCTGCATTAACCCTATGAAGAAGAATATAATTATCTTGTGTTCGCTGCTCTGCCTGCTGGCCGGTTGTAACATGGAGGAGCAGGTGTATGACCGCATCGACGCGTCGGTCTATTACCAGAACGAGGCGTCAGTGAAGGGAGCCGTGGCGGCCATCTACGGCAACGCCGCGATGAGTTACCTGGAGTATTTCTGGTACCTGAACGAGTTCAGCGCCGACCAGATAGTATGGCGCGTGTGGAACGGCGGTCTGTGGGGCTACGACGAGGGCGAGAAGACCGTCATCTCGACCCACACATGGACGGCTGAGTCCAAGATTATCCGCTCCACGTGGGAGACGGCGTGGTCCACTATCGGCCTATGCAACACGCTCATCAGCGACCTGCGCAAACTGGACGCCAACGAGCTGGGCATGACCGATGAGAAACTGGCCTCCTACATAGCTGAGGTACGCACGCTGCGCGCGTGGGCCTATTATAACTGCTTCGAGTTGTGGGGCGGCGCTATCCCCCTCTACAGCGAGGATGACGGCACGATACCCGGCTCGGCGGACGAGGACTTCAAGCAGGGCTGCCGCAAGGTGTATGACTTCATCTGCACCGAGTTGGACGAGAGTTACGCCGCCCTGCCCAAGGAGGACGGGTCAAACGCCACACGCAACCGCATGAACCAGGCGGTCAACCGTATCATCCGCATGCGCATGCTGCTGAACGCCGGGGTGTTCATCGAGGAGGAGCACTTCACCGAGTGCGGCGAGTTGGCACAGGAACTGCTGGACGGCAAGTACGGCACATACAGCCTGGCTGCCGACTACCGCGACATCTACCATGTGACCAACACCACCTGCCCCGAAGTGGTCATGGCTTTTGCCATGGAAAACGGCCAACTGAACGCCGGTTGGATGCGTGACATGCCTTTCCTGGCCTACACCTATGCCGACTATTTCGACTTCTCCTCGACTCAGGATTCGTGGAACTGCTGCTGTCTGGCGCCGTCCTACGACAACTCCGGCATGGTCAATTCGAGCTACGGCTACTCCGAAGGAGCCAAGTGCTTCCTGGACCCGCCCTACAACGACCGCCTCGGTGCTGTCTATGAGCGCTTCAGCGACAAGGACATACGCAAGTGCAACTACACATGGGAGAACGGCAACTACCGCGGTATCTTCCTGCGCGGACTGATGAAGGCGCATTGGGGAACGGGCGAGGTGCTCAAGGCCGACGCCGACCGCGACGGGATGGACCTGTACTATGCTGACCAAATCGGTCAGTTCGAGGGTGCTACGACCATCGGACGTACACTCGAGCCGGTCATGTCACCCCGCTGGGGACAGACCAACTCCGGCGTGCGGTTGGTGCGCTATCCCATCTACCCCGAGAGCGAGGGCAAGGATTTTCAGGACATCGACGACGTAGAGTTCCGCTGGGCGGAGGTCTATTACACGCTGGCCGAATGCAAGCTGCGCGCCGGTGATGCCGCCGGTGCCGAAGACCTCGTGCTGCAGGTGCGCAACCGCTATTTCACCAACGCTGCCGACGCGAAAGACTACGGACGCTTCTCCGCCGTCAACGAGGCGTGGATGCTCGACCAGTGGGGACAGGAGTTCCTCTGTGAGGGACGGCGCCGCCGCACCGACCTGCGCCGCTTCGACAAGTTCACACAGGGGCAGTGGTGGTTCTTCGGACGCGCTACCGACGACGGCGTAGCCTACCCCGCCAAGCGCGACCGCAAATACGAGTGGTTCCCCCTGCCGCAATCAGCTCTCGGCGTCAACCCCGGACTCAAACAGAACCCCAATTATTAAAATGGTTCAAAATTGTTCAAGATTGTTTAAGATAGTTCTAAATAGTTCAAGATAGTTCAAAATAGTTCAAGATAGTTTAAGATAGTTCAAGATTGTTCATTATGAAAAACATATTCCATATACTATCCATAGTCGTTTGCGGCCTGGCGCTCTGCTGTCTGACGGGCTGCAAACAGGACCTCACGTTCGACCACGAGCAGATGCAGTTCGAGCCGATACCGAACGCTATCCTTATTGAGTTGGTAGCCCCTGTCGGCACCGCCGTGGACGACGAGATATACATCTTCGGCGCCTTCAACGGCCTGACCGAGAGCACCGCCGTCGGTGAGATAGCATGGCAGATGGAGAAAGCCGCCAACTCCGACAAGAAATGGGGCATCTACCTCTTCCCCGCCGATTTCGTAGAGGGCAAGACCCTCGCGGACGGGTTCTCCTTCGTGAGCAAGAAAGCCGGAGGCGAACGCGACATACGTGGCCAAGTCGTCACGCACACCCTGGACGCCGCGACCGGCAATGGCTACAACATCTGGGGCGACCGCTGGGCTGCCTATTTCAACACGGACAACAAGATACAGCATAACGGTCCCGTCGTCTATGTTCAGGACGAGAGCGGCTTCGGCAAACTCACGCTCTACTTACACGGCGAGGTCAACGACCTGAACGGCAGCTGGCCCGGCATGAGCATCACAGGCTTCGAGACCGTCAACGGACTCGAACTCGCCTACTTCGACCTCGGCGAGGGCAACGAGGGACTGTCGGAGAACCTCATCTTCTCCGACAACGGCTCCAACCAACTCCCCGACTACGGCCCCGTGACGCTCGGCAGCGACCCGCTCTACCTGCATATCACGGCCGAAGGCAAGGTGGAAGTGCTCAACATCGACGGCGTTGTCGGACATGACGGAGCGGTCGTTTATGTGCTGGACGGAATGGACTGGGGCATGAACACCACCCTGTACATGTGGGGCGATGTCAACAACCTGAACGGCGACTGGCCCGGCATGAGCGTGACCGGCACCGAGGTGTTCGGCGACTATACCTACATGTATTTCGACCTGGGCGCCGCCAACGAAGGACTGACCGAGCACCTCATCCTCTCCAACGGAGGCGCCTCGCAACGGCCTGACTACGACGACTACGTCATCGGCGAAGATATCTACCTCTACATGGGTCCCGACGGTGCACCCGTGGTCATCACCGACCCCGAGCATCCCGGCGACGTCGTGTGGTTCGACCCCAAGGCCGCTCCCAAGGAGGAGGCACTCATCGACCTCTATTTCTACAACGCAACGGACACACTGGGCGTCATGCCCGACGTCGAGGGCAACGACTCCATCACGCCTCTCTACCTCTACACATGGGGCAGCGCCGAGGCCTTCGGCGCATGGCCCGGCACCTCGTCGGCCGCGACGGACTCCCTGGAGATACTCGGACTGCCGCTGCTCCACACGCAGATAACAGGCTTCGTAGGCGACACCTACCACCTGATTATCAACAACAACCGCGGGACGCAGTTGGACGACTACACCATAGAGGCCGTCGAGCCTCAGAACGAGTACTACCTGAAACTCACCGACGACGGCATCACCCCCCTCACCGTCGCCGCACAAGCTCGGAAAAAGTAAACCCTGAAATCCTACATTTATGAAGACGATACGCAATCTGGTACTCAGTACCCTGTCACTCTGTCTGTTACTCACCTCCTGCGAGCAGGGTCGCCACGTGCTGCCGCCCGCTGTCGAGGAGCAACCCATCGTGGATGCCAACACCACGGTCATCTACGAGTGCAACGAACGGCTCTTTGCCGAGCAGGACGCTTTTGCCGCCATCGAGGCCTACATCCCCACCCTGGCCGACATGGGCGTCAACGTCCTGTGGCTCATGCCCATCCACCCTATCGGAGAAGATGCCAAGGCGGTCGGTTCGCCCTATTGTGTCCGTGACTTCCGAGCCATCAACCCCGCCTTCGGCACGATGGAGGACCTGCGCAGCCTGGTCAACACCGCCCACGGGCACAACATGCGTGTCATGCTTGACTGGATTGCCAACCACACCTCCTGGGACAACCGCTGGGTGACGGACCACCCCGAGTGGTACCAAGGGCCGCAGACCGGCGACGAGCAGCAATGGGCGGACGTGACGTTCCTCAACTACAACGTACAAGCCGTACGCGACACCATGGCCGCCTGCATGCTCTATTGGGTGGACGAGGCTGACATCGACGGCTTCCGTTGCGACTATGCCGGCGGCGCACCGCAGGACTTCTGGCAGGCCGTCATCCGCGATATCCGCGCCCGTAAGGACAACGCGCTCATGCTCGCCGAGACATCCGACGCACAACTCTACAACGCCGGGTTCGACCTGCTCTACAGCTGGAGCTTCCTCTACGCCGTTGAGGGACTGTACAGCGGCTCAAGCACCTTCGGTGCCCTGCTCTCCGCCGGCAACTCCGAGTACAACGCCACCCCCATCGGCAAAGAGCGCATGCGCTATGTCACCACACACGACGAGACGGCCACTAAAGCACCCGCTACCTCCTTCCGCACGCCCCAAGGCGAACTGTCCGCCTTCTGTCTGACCGCCTTCCTGGCCGGAGTGCCCATGGTCTATTCCTCACAGGAGTTGGGGAACATGAACACCATCAATTTCTTCAACTACAACCTGCTGGACTTCACCGCCGACAACAGCACACGTGACGCCCTCGGCCGACTGCTCCACGCCTACCACCGGACGGCGCACCTGCGCGGAGGCAAGCAGCTGACCGGCTCGCTCAACAGCAAGGTCCCCTATATCGAATATACCGCCGACGGGCAGTCCCTGCTCATCATCTGCAACACCGCCAACAGCGAGCAGACGGTCAAGTATCCCATGAAGCACCAGGGGCACACCGTCACCGACCTCCTCTCCGGCGACACACTCTCATTGGAAACAACTACGACTCTCGCACCATACGAGTACCGTATCTATAAACATTAATCAACCCTTAAAATCAAATCATTATGAAGAAATTCTTCACTGCTTTGTGCCTCATGGCACTCTCGTTGACTACGTTCGCTGCAACGTTCAACATCTACATCAACAACCAGACCGGTTGGGAACAAACAGCGCTCTATGCTTGGGCGGATGGTCGTACAGACATCCTCGGAGCATGGCCCGGCATACAAGCTACCGGCACCGAAGGCGACTACCTCGTCTTCACAGTTGACGAGACCATCGTTCCCGCTAACCTCATCTTCAACAACAATAACAACGGCCAACAAGTAGAAGGTGTGGTCGTAGAGACAGCAGCTGACATCCACCTGGTGGCTACCACGACCCGACTCTCCGTAGAGGGGGCTCCGGCACCGACATTCGCCAACCATATCTATGTAGAAGACCAAACGGGTTGGGATGTGCTTAATATGTATGCCTATGCGGATGGCCGCACCACTATCCTTGGTTCTTGGCCCGGAAAAGCCGCCGAAGAAGAGACTGTTGTAGATGGCATTACCTACAAGGTATTCGGAATAGAAGCCGACTTCGCTCCTGCTAACATCATCCTCAATAATGGTAGCACACAGTTGGCTGATTTCTATATCGAAGAGCAAAAAGACTACTACCTGGTTGCAACAGCTGCCGGCGTAGCGGAACAAGGTAGTGTCCTTCCCACCCTCAACACCTACCACATCTACGTCACCAACAACACCGGTTGGACAAATTTCTATCTCTACGCCTGGGGAACTCCCAATGAGCCCACCGGAGCATGGCCCGGACAGCAAGGCAACGACTTCACCTTCCAAGTGGCAGAAGGCGCTACACCCGAGATGCACCTCATCTTCCATAACAACGTCGGTGAAGGCGTCGAAGGTGACGCTCGCCAAGGCTTCGACATCACCGAAGCACGCAACTACACACTCACCGTGACCGCTGAAGGCGTGACCGAAGGCGGTACCACCGAGGCTGTCTCTATCGTCGCAAGCGATGAGGCCAAGACCGCTAAGCGTATCGTCAACGGACAACTGCTCATCATCCGCGACGGTAAGACCTTCAACGCCCTCGGTGCTGAGATGAAATAGCAATCGTTTAAAATGGTTCAATATGGTTTAGAATAGTTCAATATTGTCAACAATTCTAAACAATTCTAAACAACCTCAAACAATTTCAAACAACTTCAAACAATGTCCCTGAAACGCCTCGCTATCATACTCATTCTACCGGTGCTCACGCTCATGCTGCGCGCCGAGACCTACACGCTCTACGTCTCCAACCAAACGACATGGAGCACGTTCGACCTGTATGCATGGGGTGATAGCGAGGCGTTTGGTACATGGCCCGGGGCCACCTACGCTGCGACCACGACCCTCGGCGGCACGACCTACTGTCTCTACCCCTACTCCGTCAGCGACGGCGCCGCCGTCATGGAGATGCACCTCATCTTCCATAATAACGTCGGCGAGAACCAACCTGCCGACCGACGCCGACTCATCACCCTCACCGAGCCGCGCGACTACTACCTCGCCGTCACCGACGACGCCATCACTCTCCTCCCTGCGCCCGACCCGGCCACCGAGCCCGAACAGCCCGACGCTACGCCCTTCAACGTGGACAACACCACGCCCCTCTCGCCCCACAACCGCGTCATCTACGAGCTCAACCTCTACGACTTCACCACGGCCGGCACACTGGCAGCCGCACAGGCGCGGCTGCCCGAACTGCGCACACTCGGCATCGACATCATCTGGCTCATGCCTATCTACCCCCGCAGCGTCCAGGGACGCATCGGCTCACTCGGCAGCCCCTACGCCCCCGCCGACTACACGGCCGTCAACCCCGACCACGGCTCACTACAGGACCTGCAGCACTTCGTCAACGCCGCACATGACTTAGGCATGGAGGTGTGGCTCGACTGGGTGCCTAACCACACCGGGCTGGACCACGTATGGGTCACCACCCACCCCGAGTACTACGTCCGCCGCAACGGCGCCATCCAGCACCCCAACGACTACGGCGACGTCTATCTACTCGACTACTCCTCCGCCGCCCTGTGCAACGCCATGACCGACGCCATGCTCTACTGGGTCAACCAGGCCGACATCGACGGCTTCCGCTGCGACTACGTCTCCTCGCCGCAGATACCTGTCTCCTACTGGCAGCAGGCTATCCCCGCCCTGCAGCAGAACAGCCGCGGCAAGCGGGTATGCATGCTCGGCGAAGCCGACTTCACCGACCAGACACGACTCTACCCCGCCGGCTTCGACTACGACTATGCATGGGGCTTCGCCGACGGCATCAAGTCTGTCGGCACCGGCACCGACGCCACATCCGCACGCAACGCCCTGCAGACACTCCTTAATGCCCTCGCAGCCAACTACGGCACCATGAGCCGCATGACCTACCTGACTAACCATGACGATATAGGCAACAACTTCAGCAGCAACTACATGACCCAGCTCGGGTCCAACGTAGCGCCGCTGACCGTCCTCTACTTCACCTCACCCGGCATGCCCCTCCTCTATAACGGACAAGAGATCGGGCTCTCCTCCATCCTTAACTACTTCAACCGCAATACTATCCCGTGGAGTAATGTCAACCACGCCCTCCACAACACCATCCGCACACTCATCGCCCTCAAACATACCCAGCCCGCCCTGGCCGACGGACCCGCCTCCGAGCGCGCCGCGACGCGGCTGCTCACCACGGGCAACAGCTCCGTACTCGCCTACGAACGCACTCGGGGCGACAACACCCTGCTCGTCCTACTCAGTCTGAGCAACCAACCCGTCAACGTCACCCTATCGGGAATCAATCCTAGACAATACGCGTGCATACTCAATAGCCAAACGATAGCCTCCGGCTGCTATATCACCACGGAGTCACTCTCCGCGACACCGACTATCCAACTCGAACCCAAAGGCTACCGCATCTATACCAACAGCGTCGGCGCACCCGACACCTACCATATCTACGTCTCCAACCAAACGACATGGAGCACGTTCGACCTCTACGAATGGGGCATACCCAACGAACTCTTCGGCGCATGGCCCGGCGCCACAGCCGCGGAGCAAACGCAGAGCGACAACATGACATGGAGGGACTATCCCTACTCCGTCGCAGGAGGCACGACCGAGGTCGAACTCAACCTCATCTTCCATAACAACGTCGGCGAGAACCAACCCGCCGACCGACGCCGACTCATCACCCTCACTGAGCCACGCGACTACTACCTCATCGTCACCGACGACGCCATCACCGAATACAACCCGACCACCGACATCACCTCAGTCGCGGTCGGTGACCGAGACGCAATCGGTGACAAGGATACAGCCCCTGACCGAGACAAAGCCCACACCGCCACCAAGCACCTCCGCCACGGCCGATTGCTCATCATCCGCCCCGACGGTCGAACCTACACCGTCCTCGGCACCCGACTGTAACCACCCGAGGGTGAGCCGCAGGAGATTAGTCTTTGGTGTTTGATTATTCCAGGTTCGTTCCAGGTTCGTTCCAGGTCTGTTCCAGGTCTGTTCCAGGTCTGTTAGGAACTACGGGTTGTTCTGCTATTCGATGACGAGCGAGGCGGCACCGAGGATAGCGGCATCGGAGTCCTTGAGGGTAGAGATGGATACAGGTATTTTGCCTTTCCAAAGTGGGAGCAGGTTCTGTTCCATTGCTTGTCGGATAGGATTCATGAGCCAGTGTCCGGCTTTGGTTAGTCCTCCAAAGAGGATGATAGTTTCCGGGCTAAAAGCATGGACATAGTCTGCCAGTTTCGTTCCAAGCAGATGACCGGTATAGTCAAATATCAGTTTGGCAACAAGGTCTCCTTTTTCTGCGGCATCAAACACATCTTTGGAGGTGATACTGTCGATGTCGGGGAGGTCACGCAGCCAAGTCGGTTGGTTTGTAGAGAGGATTATTTCCTTTGCTGTCCGTGCTACGCCGGTGGCAGAGGTGTATGTTTCCAGGCACCCTCGTTGTCCGCATCCGCATAAGCGTCCGTTGCCGGAGTAGTCTATCTTGCAGTGTCCGAGTTCACCGGCGAATCCATCGTGTCCATAGAGCAGTTTGCCGTCAATGACGATACCGGAGCCGACCCCGGTACCGAGTGTGATGACGATAAAGTTTTTCATTCCTCGTGCGGAACCGAATATCATCTCGCCTTGTGCAGCGGCATTGGCGTCATTGGTGATGGTACATTTGAGTCCCATGCGTTCACGAATGAGTTTGGCGAGTGGGACGATACCTTTCCACGGCAAGTTAGATGCTTGTTCTATGCATCCGGTGTAGAAATTGGCGCATGGCGCACCGCAGCCGATACCGATAATATCGGTCATCTGTAGTTGATATCCTTCCACCAATTGTTTCATTTCTGCGCAGAGAGTATCACAATACTCCTCTATTTGAGGATACTGCTGCGTAGGAATTGAATGGCAGCGAAGTACATGTCCTTGATTATCGACCAGACCGAACTTCGTGTCAGTTCCTCCTAAGTCGATACCTAAAGCATAGGATTTCATTTGTGATTTGTTATTTACAAGAAATGATACTGTACAAAGGCTTCGATGGCTTCGTAATTAGCTAGGCCGAGGCGGGCATAGAGTTCGGCGGTGGCATGGTTACGGTCTTCGGCACGTTGCCAGAAGAGACGTTCATCATCGCCCATGAAAGGTGCGGACTCCATTTGCGACTGATGTCGGAGGATAGTGTTGCGTTTATGTCTCAGTTCTTCGGGGGACATAGGAACTGCCATCTCGATGAGATCCACTTCCCACTCCATCCATGCGCCGCGGTACATCCATATACGGCAGTCGCTGAGCCAGTCTTCGGTGGTTTTCAGTTCATCGAGAGCCGCCAGTACGGCATCGAGGCACACTTTGTGTGTGCCATGCGGGTCGGCAAGGTCACCGGCGACGAACAGTTCGTGCGGTTTGATGGTCAGCAGCAGGTCCTTGACGATGTCCACGTCAGCCTGTGTCAGGTCGCCTTTCTTGACCGCTCCTGTCTCATAGAAAGGCAGGTTGAGGAAGTGGATATGATCTTCGGGCAGTCCCATGAATCGATCCGCAGCTGTGGCTTCTCCTCGCCGAATAAGGGCTTTGAGGTCGAGAATCTGACGAGGCGTATAATCCGCAAGGGTTATGGGTGATGGGGCACCGGTTACTGAGGTATCGGGAATGACGGTTTTATACCCGTTCATAAAATCAAGGAAATACTGGAGGTTGGAGTCGTCGACGGCGATGCATCCGGAGGTCTCATAGGCGACATGGACGTTATGTCCCTGCTTGATGAGTCGTTGGAACGTGCCACCCATGGAGATAACATCATCGTCCGGATGTGGCGAGAAGATGAGGACATCCTTAGGAAAGGGTTGGGCTCGTTCGGGACGATTGGAGTCATCGGCATTGGGTTTGCCTCCGGGCCAACCGGTGATGGTGTGCTGAAGGTCGTTGAAGACTTTTATGTTACAGTTATAGGCTGATCCATGTTGGGTAATGAGTTCCGACAGTCCGTAGTCGTTGTAGTCTCGGTTTGTCAGTTTGAGGATGGGTTTGCCTGTTTGTTCACATAGCCACACGATAGCACGACGTGTGAGGGCGGTATCCCATTGACACGAGGTGACGAGCCACGGATGATGGATACGCGTGAGGAGCGTAGCAGCACCTAAGTCGCAGAAGATACGCGCATTGCCGTGCATCTGTAGTGCAGAAGCGGGGCAGGCAGTATCGACAGATCCTTCAACGGCCATGACTATCTGCTGTGCCTTATGCTCGCCCCATGCGCAGAGAAGGATTTCTCCGGCCTGAAGGATGGTTCCCATACCCATAGTGATGGCTAAAGGCGGCACTTGCTCCACAGTACCGAAGATAGGCTTGGCTTCCTCTTTGGAGTTATTATCGAGCACAACCAGTCGGGTGGCACTCCGCATAGGCGAACCGGGTTCATTGAATCCGATATTTCCGTTTTGTCCGATACCGAGCAGTTGCAGGTCCACTCCTCCCAGTTCCTGCATCCGACGCTCCAGGTGTGCAATCATAGAGAGCAGGTCTTTTTGTTCTTTGGTAGCGTCGAAGGTATAGATATTCTCTTGCGGGATGTCCACACGGCTGATGAGTTGCTCGCGTATCTGTCCATAGCAGGCAGCATCGACAGCAGACAGCGGGCAGTACTCAAAGAGATTAAAGAGGATGACATTGCGGAAGCTTAGTTCTTCTTCCCTATGGAGACGAACGAGTTCGTCGAACACGTCTGTCATGGTTCGTCCGCTGACCACGGAGAGGACGAAAGGTTGATAACTCCGTTGTTTTTCGCGGATGCATGATGCGATATGTTGCGCCACCGCATGGGCTCCCTCACGCGCTGTCTCGAAGACAGCGGTGGGGATTTTCTCCATGCGACTCACGCGACTTAACTCCAGCACATCATCCGTGCGATAGAGGTTCTCCGGGATGTGGGTAAAACAGATCTCTGAGGAAAGATTGTTGCGCATAAGGCTCTATGTATTTTAGGATGCCGTCGCTCCGCTCGGGGTGTATAAATTATTTGGGATTGTAATTTTTGGACGAGTATCTCCGGACGTCATGAGTACAGACATCGATTCTATGGCAGTTACTTCTACCAGTGTTTGTTGATATTTCATTTTTCTCATGGGATTAGTTATTGCATGATTACTTTTTGTCCGTTTACTATATACATACCGCCTGCAACGGGTGCGCTAACGCGACGACCGAGGATGTCATAGACTCCTTCGCGGCCATTCGTTTCGGATACCTCATCCAATGCTGTGGGAACGTAGTTCGCATTCGGCATGCGTCTGCGCACTGCATTGGGGGCCGGCGCTGTAGCATCTGCATCCGGTACTTCGCTGAGGTCTATCCACGCTCGTTTGGCCGGAATTTTTAAGTCTTCACCAGCCCGGTAGATAGCGCCATTGTAGATAACATAAATGTTATCATAGGTAACAGACTTAGCCTCCAGATATGTTCGCAAATTGTTAATATCGCTGTATGTACCTTGGAGTCCATTTCCCGCGATGGGTTCCGCAGCATCTTCTCCAGTGAGGTTGAGACGAATTAGGGTAGAGGTCGATTCGTAGATATAGGCATGTCCGGCTTCGAGGGCATCGACTTGCTCTATAACCAGTTCACTACCTCCGGAAGTAGTTCCTACAATGCGCCAGAAGGTAGCCCCCTCAAACTCATCGGCATTCACAGCTTTGGGTGTGCACCAAGTTCCGTACGTATCGGCGGCAACGGAACGCGAAGCTATGTTCCAAGGAGAAGCGTAGCAGCCGATATCATTGGCAGAGCGTGTAGTGCCTTCGAGGTCGGCTGTGATGCCGTCCGAGGAGAGGTCACATCCTTTACCTATCATCTCCATCGCTCTCCACGACAGATGATAATTGCCATTGGCAGCATCCATAAAGTAGCGGTCATCGCCATATGTAAGATAATAATTATTCTCTTTGGTGACCTTTTCAGGCGCTATCATCTTACACAACACATTGTTCTTGAGAGTATAGCCAGCTTCATTTCCAATAGATATATTGCACTCTGTGGCATTTGCCCCCCACACGATATTATTCTCTACACGCATAGAAGACCCTGTACCTCCTACGTACAGCGAACCGCCGGCATTGGATGCAAAGGTACAGTTCAAGATACTTCCTTGCAACAGATAGATTGGTGTTTTTGTGCTATTCTGCTGGTTCTTGAACAGACAGTTGGTAATATTTGTGGATGCGCCATCTCCAGTTACACTCGAAAAAATAGCGGAACCATTACCTGATGCATTATTATGGTCAAACACGCAAGCGTTGACTATATAGGTACCTGGGTTCTGGAAATACACCGCCCCACCCGCATTTGTGGAATGCGAGGCATTGTTGTCTTTGAAATAACAATGGTCTATAACGAGAGTATACTCCTTGTCATTATTGGCAATATAAATTGCACCTCCTTGGGAAGCAGTATTATTCTCAAAATAGCAATTAGAAATATTTACACCATTTTTTTGATAAACGTGCAACGCACCTCCCTGAGTAATTGCAGAGTTATCATGAGTACTTGCAGAGTTATCAATAAAACGGCAGTTATTGATTTTTGCATTGTTGTATAGAGCAGCAACGCCCCCCTTTGCTGAATTACATTTAGTGAGGGTTAGTCCGTCCCATGTTCCTCCAAAAGCTGGAGAACCGGTGTAGATTTGTACTGTTTCTCCTCCATCTAAAATGGTTGGATTCGTCATCTCCCATGGATTATTTCCAACGACGCGCTGAGTAGTACTAGTCTCGGTTCCTACAAAGCCACCATATAATTTAACGCTACTCCAACCTGCAGTAAAAGATCCACTCAGGTTGTATGTACCTGCAGCAATCCATGTTTCATTGGAGGTTTCATAGGAAGTAAAGGTCGCATTAATCCACTCATTTAAGGTTTTGCCTTCAGTGGCGAGGTTAACGATGGTAGCAGAGTGCGTTGTCGCTACTGCATCACTCCACTCGGCATCACCGCTTTTACCTGTTTGTACCAAGTACTTAGGTGCTGCGAATGTGCTGAGCCACAGGAGTGCCGTCAGACTTAAAAGAAAAGTTCGTTTCATGTTGATTAGATTTTTAGTTAATACTTATTATTTGTTGCTTGTTGTCTATATTCGGTTGGTGTCTGGTTATATACTTTCTTGAAGCACTTGGCGAAGTACTTAGGCGAGTTGAATCCCACTTCATAGCATACATCAGCGACGGAGCGCGTGGAAGCGGGGTCTTGGAGAAGTTCGGCAGCTTTGCGCATACGTGCCCGCAGGATGAGTTCATTGGGTGTGAGTCCAGTACTGGTTTTGACAATACTGAACAGACGGGTACGTCCGATGCTGAGTTTTGTAACCAACATATCCACATTGAGCAGGTCGTCGGCCAGATTCTCATTGATACATGCGTAGATAGCGCCTATCATGTCTTCGTTGCGCAAGAGTTGCTGTTGTAAATTGTATTCTGCTTTCTGCATATAATGTTTTTTCATACGTTTTATTCCTACCGTGACGAGGATGGTCAAAACCAACAGGTACAATAGTTGTGCCGGGAGGCTTAGATAGAACGGAGTTCGTTGCCTTATCACTATTTGGCGGGATGCTAAGAGCCGATTATCAGCCGCGGCACGTGCTTCGACTTGCAGCGCGTGCTTTCCTATCGGAAGGTCCCAGAGACGGATGGTGGATGAAGTAGGTGTCAGTTCCATCCAACGACCATTCCATGAGGACAAGGTGAACCGTAAGATCGGGCGGTCATAATAGTGGTCAGTACAGATGTCCATTTTCAGCATATCGTGCGCAGCTAATTCGATGATAGTATCTGCCGGTGTGGGTGCATCGTTTATCTGAATATTATCGAATACTATCTGTGGTGCGGATGCAGCCCTATGGAGTTCTTCGGGGTTAAAGAAGGTGATACCATCCATTCCTACTAACATGACCATAGAATCCGTCAGACGTTCGGCTGCTCCGTTATAGAGCGATTTGAGAGGCAGTCCGTTAACACTTGTATGACGATGGACATAACCATCATGGGTATGGTAGAGTTCCATACCGTCCGTTCCGACCACCATCATCTTGTCTTCCTGTAGTGCAAGCATGTTATGGATAAACCTACTTTTTATTTCTTGCACCGGCTGCGGATTCCAATGGTAGATGGATGAGCAGTAAACACCATAGCCGGATGTGCCGATATATATCTTATCTGCGATTGCGCATACTCGTTCGGATACCCGCGCAATAGGCGTTTGATAGATTTCCATTTTGCCTGTAGCTATCTCATAGCGGGCGACACCTTCTCCTACAATCCATAGACACCCATTGGCATCCAAGGTCATGTCACACACATGTGGAAGGAGTCGATTAAGGGTGGTGTCAAGCGGCACGAAGTGTTTAGTGGCGAGTGAGAAACGATATACGCCGTTGTATGAACCACATAGCAAGTAGCCATCATAGGGGATGATACTACGCACTACCTGATTGAGATAGAAAGGCGCGTAGGTGAGTTGGTAATGCTCGAAGCGGTGAGTTTGTGTATCGAACGAGCAGAGGCCATGGAGGTGTAAACCGAGATATATCTTATTGTGCGCACGGTCATACCACGAGCACTTGATGTTGGTTGTCTTGGGTGTGACGTATTGTTGGATGGAGCGGTTGCGTGTGTTGTATAAGAGTAATCCGTCTCCTTCGGAACAGAGGTAGTACTGCTGCGCATCGATGGGGATGATACTATTGATGATAGGAGTATAGCCACGCATTGAAGGGAGCGGTATGTAGGTATAGACATTCTTGTCAGGATTGAGATAATCTATACCACCAAAATATGTTCCGATCCACAGGGTTCCTTCTCTATCGGGATAGATACGCCAGGCGCTCTTGTTGGTAAGTGAATGATGGGTATCTGTTCCTTCGATACACTGCGTCCTTCCTCCTTGTGCTCGGTACAGTCCTTGGGAAGTTCCTATCCAAAGGGCATCCCTGGTAAAGGCTATATCGCGTATGAACGATGCCGGACAGGCAAATGGTTGCCATTTGCCATGATCCAAAGTGTGCAATCCTTCTTCCCATGTCCCTACCCATAAACGGCCGTCTGCATCTTCGCGGGCGAAGGATACGCAGCTGCGGAAGGTATGCAAGGTATCCAGGTTTTGGGTTGAGAGGTCGAGCCTCTGTACTTTGCCTTTGGAGGTACTGATATAGAGTCGATCTTGACAGATGTCGAGATGGTTGATAATGTCTGTATCGTCTGTGCCGATACGGGCGATGGTGTCAGCATGGGCATCGGCTATTGAATAGGCGATGATATACGGAGCGGACGCTATATAGAGAAGGTTGTTTTGGCAAACGAAAGTATGGATAGTATGCTGCCAGATAGGTTGGATGGTGTGCGTATGCAGGTCGTAGCAGTGGATAGTATTATCACCGATGAAGACATGTCCGTTGCGGTCGCCGCATACAACGGTGACAACAGAGGAAGAGAGCGAGGTCGTATCCTCCTGCTGCATAATGATGCGTTGCAATCGCATGCCGTTATAGCGCACTACGCCTTCCCGGGTAGCAAACCACATACAGCCGTTCTCATCTTGATAGATGTCATTGATGGTAGTCTGCCCCAACTCGGTGACATCACTCAGGTGGCGAATGACGAAATCCGGTATCTGAGCCTGTCCTACTATAGCGATTAGGAGAAGGGGAAATATTATATACCATTTACCATTTACCATTTTGAACCATTTTGAACCATTTTAAACCATTTTGAACCATTTTGAACCATTTACCATTTGGTCATTTGTTATTTTTGCGGCAGAGAGCTTCCAAGAGGTAGTAGTCCGCATAGTTGAGCGGTGCATCTATCTCATTGCCATGGGGGATAGAGCCGACACTATGCATAAGGATGAAGTTCCCATTTTCACCGGCTTTAGCCAGATAGGCATCAGATGCAAGGGATTCGATGATATGGTCAGCCGTTTGCCTATACTCAGGTATCCAAGTGCTTAGTTCATATAAGGCAGAAGCCATGACGGCAGCAGCCGATGCATCACGATAGGCATTAGGTATGTCGGGGGCATTGTAGTCCCAGTAGGGCACAAGGTCGGCGGGCATATTGGGGTTATTGAAGATATAACCATAGACATGGCGGCATTGGTCGAGGTATTTCTCATTGCCGGTGTAGCGATAGCAGAGTGCATATCCGTAGAGTGCCCATGCTTCTCCGCGTGACCAGCAACTGCTGTCTGAATATCCTTGCGCCGCACAACGTGAGCGGATACCTCCCTTAACCTTGTCATAGTCCACTACGTGACAGGTGGAATAGTCGGAACGGAAGTGGTACTTCATCGTAGTGTCTGCATGGGAGATAGCGATGGTACGGAAGGTGGAATCTCCTGATAGCTCGGTGGCCTCGAAGAGTAGTTCGAGGTTGATCATATTATCGATGATAGTGGGGCACATCCATCCGCGTGTACCTTGCCACCCACGGTCTTCATCCCATGACTGTAGCACACCGGATACAGGGCGGAAGCGGGTGCTTAGACTCTGTGCAGCGGTGATGATGACATCGCGATAAGCAGGGTTATGCGTGATACGCCACGCCTGACCGAAACAGGACATAGTCATGAAGCCTACATCATGATGCCATTTGATATGCTTGATACTATCCAGTTGTTCGGTGTACTCGAGACCTCGCCGGAGCCATGTACTGTCGCCTGTCAGGCGGTACATCTCCAGCAGCGTACCCGGGAAGAAACCGGAGCACCAGTCATCGAGGGGAATATAGACTACTTTGCCCTCATGAAAGGACTTGGGATTGATGAATGTACCGGTGGCATCAATGGCCTGACACTGCGCGGAGAGTTGTTCACCGGCGCGAGCGATGATTTTCTCGCTGAGGTCTTGTTCCGGGGCGCATGCGACCAACAAAATCGGCAAGCAAAGAGCCAAGAGGGTTGATTTGTTATTTGTCATTGGTTATTTGTTATTTGTGTTTTCAACAATAGGGTTTGTCCCATGCCGTGTTGGCAGGTCATTTCTACAGGCGCATATCCGGGAATCGTGAAACGAACGACACTCGGCGCGGATGGATTCTCTTTCCAGTCGGTAGCATAGACAATCTGCTCGATGCGCTGTCCCTGCTCATCATAGCGTTCTTTATTACCTTCGTAAAGATGCAGGTCAGGGTCGGACATACGCACAAGGAGTCCGGAATCGGTGGGTTGCGTCATGATGAGGCATGGGCGGTTATTGTTCAGTACGCTGCCGGGTTCGAAGAGCACATAGCCTGTCATGTTGCTGAGGTTATCATGGACTATATGGGCGATACTATCCTGCTGCAGCACGGTGTAGGATGCGAACATCTGTTGTTCGGTCAGCGGAGTATCTGCGATGCTGATGGCATAGGTATAGGATGCATTGGTGGGTGCTATGCCATGGTTGATGGCTAATAGTTCGAAGAAACCTTCCGTCGGTTCATCGGTCTCTTCATGCAGCGAGTGTTGCAGTCCGGCGGTATGAATGAGTGTCTGTCCCGGAGCGGGATAGTACCAAGCACCGAGACCGTCGGCATAAGGTGAACGGTGAAAGGCGGAAGATGAAAGGAGCGAATCACAGTGCACTTGGAAGAGGGTTGTGTGAGTTTCGGTTGTGGTTGCAGAGCGGATGTTAGATCCCAAGCAGATGATACGCTCATCAAAACAGAACACAGACTTGTGAGCATGAAGTGAACCGTCGTATTTATCATGGCTATGCAGTTTCATTCCCCATATACCGTTTCCGTTTAAACTGAGCCCATTGCAGAACGCCTCATCAGACATGAGCATCTCCTCGTAGCCCGACACATCACTCACATTTCGGATGTCTGCTCGCAACTGCGGGATAGGAAGGACGGTAGCTGTTGTGCCGGGGAAGTGGTTCCAGTCCCATCCATCTACTTGATAGCCGCCATAAGAAGATTTATGATTTGAAGACAAGATATGTATGTTACCATAATTGAGGTAGCGACCGTAGAGGTTACAGCCTTGATATGTCTCGGTATTCCAGATATAACGGCTATGTCCTTTGATAGCGACCATCTTATTGTTTCGCCGGTGTACCAACAGGCAGGAATACGGGAAGGCGCGGTTGCCTTGTGGTTCGGGTTCGGGAGCAACACCCATCTGAATGAATTGCCGTGTGTATGATGTTACTTTTCCGTTTATCAAGCGGAGGTAAGCCGCAGCCATCATGGTGTCAATAGCGCCACCAGCAGTGTCGGTGAGTGCCATCAGGGCATAGAGACGAGGCACTAATTGTCCTCTGCCATCCGGATGACGCCCACTGAGGGATACGGGCCAGTGAGTGAGTTGGCAGTAGAAACGCATCGCCATCATGGATTCGCGCAGATGGTTCAGGCTCTCTTCGGAAGGAATGAACTGTGTCTCACGTAGCAGGAACACGAGTGGCACGAGTCCGTTGAGTCCATCCTTGGCGTAGGCAGGATAATGATTGCAGTGGTGATAGATCGTGCCATCGGGTTTGAAGGTTCCAGCCAGCCCGGGTGCGTACATCAGTCCATTCTCCAACCAACGACGGAACGCTTGCATATACTGTTTTTTCGATGCTTCATCCGTCATTAACAGGATAGCCGTTAGGCGTGGCATGCTATTCGTATTAAAAGCATCTATATCCACGCCTGCATATATGGGCGCGTGTTTGAGTTCGCTTAGACCGGAGAACCATGCCATTGATTGTTGCACGGCGGGCAATAAGCCTTCCTCATGTAGGACCTCGCGCATGAGGAAAGCGGAGGTGTACCAATCTTTCATTGAATAACCGCTATGGTGCAATGTTCCCATGCTATGTCCTGCTTGGAAACCTTGATCCATCGCATGGTGCAAGAGCCGCAGGTACATCTGCTTCACTTCGGCTCTGTCGGTGGGATTCGGATAGCGATGATAGGCTACCGCCAAATCGCGGAGTAAGGTGTTCGTCGGACGGATACCCAGATGCTCCATCCAATAGCCATACGTATGATCATCCCAATAGGTATATAGTTCTCCAAAACGCTCAAAGAAGATGGGACGTCCTGCGGTTTCTGTCAGATGATATGCGTCAAACCGTTCTCTCAGTTGTGGCAGCGATTCTGTTTTAGAGGGCAGTAGGTAGGTATGCACTCGATTCGTGAGCAGTGCCATCTGTTGTAGGTCTTGCTGTGACAATCCCGGGATTGGTATATCCATCGTATCTATCCAGTCGCGATAAAGTTGGAGCCACATATTCGTGTTTTTGGTATTGACGAAGGGGACTTGGGCATCAGCCTGATGATGACGGCAGTCGATGAGTGAAGACGGAATGAGGTGGTCTATGTACAATGTCCCCTTGCGTACGGAGGAAGGTGCTTTGAGTAGCAAGGCATCCATTCCTTCTTCGGGCAGTCCCTGCATATCGCGGTCAAAAGCGACCCATGCGGCTCGCCATCCTGTGAAGTTCAAGCACATCGCAAAACTGCAGCACTCCCTACCCCGTTTGAGGAACACTACTTGCAATGAGTCAGCGACAGGAGCAGGGTTGTATATCCAGAAGGAGAAGCTATAGAGACTATTATCGGTGTTGATCGTCTTGACACGTTCGTAGTCAATTGCTCCGGGTATGCGAATAGAGGCATTACGCCGATGCCACCGCCAGCATAAGGATTGCGTGCCATGTTTGTAATGCTCAGTGCTCACCGACAGACGGCTGCCGCAGCGTGCTTCAGCCGGAGCTGTACCCTGCTCAAAAGAGAGGATATGCGGGTTGGCAAACTCCCTATAGTCTGCTGCTAAGAGCGAAACGGAAACCATAAGGGACACTATGTACAGGATGCACCGATTCATTTAACACATGTTCCAAGCAGCGTATATTCGTGATTATTCGTTCGGATGTGTATATGGCCTGCCACCAGTATCTTGTCTGCATTGCC
The DNA here is from genome assembly GCA_017483945.1 of Paludibacteraceae bacterium. Taxonomy (GTDB): domain Bacteria; phylum Bacteroidota; class Bacteroidia; order Bacteroidales; family Paludibacteraceae; genus Colicola. The sequence goes on from JAFUUE010000047.1 coordinate 29,201, forward strand.
GCTGGAGTTGGTATTCGTTATGCCGTGCGGTTTATCGCCATCTCCTGTGAGTCGCAGATATATCGGCATGCCGTTCTCAAAGTTCACTTCCAAGGTCGTCGTCTCATCCGCAGTGGTGATGCTGACTGCGGGGACGGGGTTGAGCTGTTGGAACGTTCCGTTCAGTACCAAAGTGGTATGGGTCGGTGAAGGATTCCATGTTTGTGCGGACTGCTTATCGGTAGGGTTGAGATTCGGATTGCACAACACAATAGTATGCACGCCCGTTTCGATATTGAGGGAATCTATCATCAAGTGCTGGTGGGATGTAGAACGAACGATACCCAGATTGATGTTGTCCACTCCGCGAAAGAACACATAACTCGTCACGTTCCCATATTGAATGGCATGGATTGCATTGGTGCATTGGAGGACTTGGTAGGGTTTGTGCTGCTCGGCAGACACTACCCAGGAAGCCATGGTGCTACTGTTTTGCGCCGGCACCACGACGAACTCATAGCGTTTGTTCTCAGGTTGGGAGCCATGGTTGATATACGCTTTTCCTGCTTGGAGGGAAGTGGTGGGGTTGGTAACATCTTCACCGGTATGCTTAGGTGTGGTCTGATTCTCATACGCCACCACTATCGGATCATTTCCGGCAGGTAGCCAATAGCCTGTTCCCGTGGAAGAGAGAAGCCAGTGCGGTTGGTTTTGTTCGAGGGTTTCGTGAGTGCCTAAGGACAACGCTACACCATCAACATAGGTATTGGCGAACTGACCGACTATGGTCTGGAAGAGGTTGGTGACTGTCAAGCGGTCAGCACTATAATCGCCGTAGGAGTCAATGCCCGAGCCGAGTGCCACTAAGATAGTATCACACACAAAGACGGACTTATGGAAGATGAGGTTTGTCGGGGTGAAGCATTGTGCCGTTCCCCATTTGTATGCTGCGTCAAAATCCGCCGCCCATACACCATAGCTACCAATGCCGGCAGCACCTGAGAAATTCTTTGTTTCGGTATATTGGTCAAAACGCAGAGAGGTATTCTTCCCAGGCATCATCTCCTGCCAATTATTAAACTGCACGATGGTGGTACCGGGCATGGTGTTCCAATCCCACCCTCCTCCGGTCTGGTTGGTAGGATAGCCGCTGGAGGCGAGACCGGTTCCCCGGTAGGTTATCTCCAGCGCACCATAGCTTTGGTAGATGCCAAATCGGTTAACGTTGGGGTATATCTCTGCTCCCCAAAAGAGTGTGGTCGGCGCATGCATGGTGGCCACCCAGTTGCCATGTCGATAAACGCCGATAGGACTCCAGTTAAATGCATGGAACCCTTCTTGCGAGTTGACAGCGCCTTCATAGGTCTGCGATTGATAGAAATAGTTATAAGCTCCTTTGAGTGCCTGCTGTTCGTCGGGATAGTTAACACCGGATTCGATGAGTTTGGTCCAATAACTCTTCGCATATTGCACTGTTTGTCCGCTGCTGAAGGGATTACGTCCGCTGAGAGTGAGAGAATAATGGCGCGCATCGGTTGTGCTCGGCGTAGCCATATTGTATATAGCTATGACAGCCTTACCAAAGCGTGCGTATCCTTCTTTGCTTATTTGGAACGGGGTACTACGTACGTCATAGATAGCATCCGTTAGGGACTTATAAGCATACATGTAGTTATTGTAATGGTTATGATGGTGGAATCCTGTGCCGTCGGGTTTGAGCATATCGTACCCGCCCTCGGTATAGGCTGTGTTACGGTCCAGGAAGCGTTGAAGTGCTTTGAGTTCGCGCACCGCCTCGGGCGCAGACGGATGAGCTGCAGCAAAGACTTTGATGTAGGGTAAGAAAATATAGACCACATCGGATACTATGCTTTTCTGCCATATTCCGTCGGGATAATAGAGAGTGTAGTATTGGCATAGCCATTTGCCGAGTTTGATAACTTCGAATGCCTGCTCATCGTTACAAGCAGGAAGGATGCATATAAGGCGGTCGAGTATGTTTCTGGGAGTTGTATATGCATTACTCGGATAAAAGAGCGGACACCCTTCGGCCAGTCCCTGATCAAGCAGATGATCCAGATAGAGGTCAAAATACTCCGTATAGGTGGCGTCTCCGTTCGCTTTGCCACCTGCGAGTGCCACCAGCCTATCCAATATCGGTTTTAGGGTAGTCTCCTTCAATCCTGAAGGCGAAGTGTTGATTACCGTACCGCATACCGTACCATCGCTATTACGGGTTATGGTCATGTTATTATCTATCCACGTCTTAGCGGTAGAGGCTTGCACAGGGTTATAGGTAGGAGAAGTTGACACGCGCCCGCGTATTATATTAAGGGCATGGAGTTCCGCAGCCGATGGAGTAGTAATCGCTATATCCGGTTGATTGCTATACAGGTTCAGAGGTTCGGTGTTCACTTTAAAATACGCAGCATCCAGTAACCATATCGAGCCGGGAACGCGTGTATCATCGTTGGCTGCATTGAGTTGTACCGCATCTATGTATAGTTGCCGGGGACCGGATGAGGCGGGATGCAGATGCAGTCTCATGGACGTCATAGTGAAGCCTGCTGTAGATGCATACTCGCTATAGGAGCGGTTTATCTCGCGCCATCCCCGGAAGTTGCACAAGAGAGTGGCGGTACGTTTGACGCTATTCCCTGCAAGCATCTCAATAACGAGTGTATCCATGGTAATACGCGGGCAATAGAGTTGCATGACGAGTGCATTGGAGGTTGTGATATTGATGCTACTGAAGCCTGCCATAGCCAGATGAGCCGAACCAGACACATTCCATTGCAGGGACTGCTGTCCTTGTTTGTAATGCTCGGTGCTGAGGGATAACGTACCCGCATCGGCAGTGATACCGGCAGGAACTGTAGTCTCTTCAAACGTATATGTATAGGCGGCTTGTGCCATAATTGGCAAGAGGCATAGCCATAGCATGTATCTTCTCATTTCACCAGAAATTTATAGGTTTGTATAGCGGACGAGCGGTACGTATAGTTCTCATTGAACGCACGGAAGGTAACAATCCATTCACCGGGTTCATCCAGTTTCAACGAGTACCATTCTGCGTGGGTATGAATATTCTTGAGCGTCAGTGCAGCGGAGTAGTCCAGTTTGCCTCGCGGTATGGAAAGGGGTCGAGAGATGAGCCAATCTTCATTCATAGGACGTTTCGCAGCGGACTGACGTATCTTAATGGCCGTTTTGTCAGCAGGATCTGAGAAAGAGATGTCCCATCTGCCTCCTTGGTCGCTACTCTCATAGGCAGTTGAGTCAGTCAGGAGTACATCGAATGGTGTGAATGCCATAGTTGGAGCTGACTGTTCATCAATGACTTCGCCTGTCTTGCGTGCCCATGATTGGAGCAACATGTTACGGAGCACAAACATCGGTTGGAAGCCGCTATTATCTTCCGTCTTATAGCAGAAGGCGAGTACCACCGATGTTCCTGTATATTCGCTCATGCGGATTGACGTGGTATCGGATGTGCCTTTGGTTGCAGGTATTTGGCAACTATCGGTGATGTCTCTCCAGACATAGGAGTGCACCAAGGTTTTATCCACTTCGTTGTTATGGCTCAGTCCGGGAAAATTCGTACCAAGCAACACACGTAATGCGCCCGGGTTATCCGCCCAAGAGAGCGAGGTGACAAAACCGAGGGATGCATCTGCCTCATTGAAAACGCTATGTTGCTCCGTGATTATGTCTGCATTGGCGTCGAAAACAAACTGCAAGACGGTACCCAAGGGTGCTACATAGAAACTATCTGCGCCCATTATTAGATTATTCTGCATGGAGACGGAGAACCGGACAGGTTCTTTCAAGGGGTCTGAACAGGCAGAGCATACGATTGCGAAAATCGCAATCCAACCATATTTGATATTGGATATTTTCATTACCATCCGGGGTTTTGAGTTGTTATGGCACTATTGATAGATGTTTCCGTATCCGGTATAGGGAAATATAGATATGCGGAAGTGACACGATAATAAGCGGCTGCGTATTGATAAGCAGACCCCCATCCGGAGGCGTATACGCGTGATTCCATGTCCCGCATGGCTTTGAGGTAATCACCCCATCGGATTAAATCCCACCGACGAGAGCCATATTCGAAGCATAGTTCCATAGCTCGTTCATCCTTGATGAGTTGTCGGAAGGTTTGTTGATCAGTAGCACCATAGGTGTCAATATGTGCCCGTTTGCGCACTTGGTTCAAGCAGTCCATTGCCAAGTCTGTCGGTCCGTTGAGTTCATTCTCCGCTTCCGCCAGCATTAGCAATACATCGGCATAGCGCAGTAGCGGACTATTAATCGGGGTGTAGTTCTTGTTTTTGGGAGACAACGTTTCATACTCCCGACGGTATTTTGCAGAGCAACGTGTATGGTTGGCACGTGAGACATTCTCACTTTCCTCGGTATAGGTATAACCGGCAGGTGCGGGGACGGGGTTCCCTTCGCCATCCCGCGGCAGTTTGCCATACCAGAACTTGCGTCCTGTCACAGATGTGACACCTCCTATAGTGCCTACGGTGTAGGTGTATGGTGCTATATTCCAATCTCCTCGTGCCGTGTCGTTCTCTGCTTCGTAGAGGTCATATAGTTTGGTAGAGGCGAAGATGAAATTATAGGAGAATCCGGGGTTCGCGAGTCCCAGTTCATCCTGATGGAGCGAGACACCTATCTGTGAGTCATTAAGTCCCCACCCGACGGTATTGCCCAACCGGCCAGCTGCCGCTTCGGTCGTTGTACGGTTGCCTGCTTCGGGCACTTCCCACATACTCTCTTTGATGTCGGTGGAGTTATATTTGTCTTCTGCCAAGTCGATGAATACGCGTCGATAGTCAGGCACAAGATCGTGGATATTAGATTCTTTGACATACAATGCCCAACGTTTGGCTTCACTAAAGCAGTGCTGCCGAAAATCATTATCCGGTGTTTGGTTATCACGATAGCACTCTCCTGCGCGGAAGAGCCATATACGCGCTAAGACACCTGCCGCCGCTGTCTTGGAAATAAATTCCGGTGTTACATTCTGATCAAAATCGTTAAGATGCGGTATGGCTTGCTCTATATCCCGCACTATCAAGTCGTATATCAGGTTCTTAGGGGTTCGGTCTATATTGAGATCATACACATCCTTGGTGGATGTTAGCCGCAAGGGGACGTCTCCCCATCCTTGCACCAATATAAAATAATAGTACGCGCGCAGGAAGAGCGCTTCAGCGTAATATCGGGATGCGGGGTCGCTATTCTCAAGAAGTACGTTAGCACGATTGACTCCTTGATAGAGCAGTTGCCATAATCGGCTGAGGTATAAATCGCCGCTATTCGTGTTGGCACAAAGTATACTCGTAACGGGCGTGGAACGCTGATAGAAACTCAGATCATCGCCACCGCAGTCATTGGTCAAATAGTCACCTCCATAGAAATGCTCATGCATCAGCGGTGCATAGACGCCCAGCAAAAACGCTTCCCGTTCCTTATCGGTATTGAAGTAGTTCTCCGGCACCAAGGTGTGCGGTTCATTATTCAACGCATTGCATCCGGAGAGTACGGCTATTAGTAGTATCGAAAAGTATTTCCTCATGACAACGGCGATTAAAAGGTGATGCTAAAGTTGAAGTTAAAGGACATTGCGCGCGGATAGGAGCTGAAGTCCAGTCCGGGCGTGAGGGCGGAGTTACGGACACTGACTTCGGGGTCATAGCCCGTATAGCGGGTGAAGGTGTAGAGGTTCTGCGCACTTAATCCGAAGTGTACCCGTTCTATCTTCGCCTTACGCGTTATATCCTGCGGCAAGGTATAGCCGATACTTATACTTTTGAGACGCAGATAACTGCCGTCCTCGATGATGCGGGACGAGAAGACTTGGTTACTCGCTGAATTGCTTACGACAGGTGTATTGCTCTCACTATTGGTAGGTGACCAGCGGTCCGCATAGGCAGCAAACATATTCAGGTCTTGTTTCTTGGTTCCGTTATCAAAGAAGAGACGGTTAGCATTGATGATATCATTTCCGTAGCTCCATTGGAAAAACACGGAGAAGTCCACCCCATAGAAGATCCATGTGTTATTGAAACCACCGGTATGAATAGGAGCACCACGTCCGATAATCGTCATATCGTTGCTGTCAATGACACCATCTTCGTTTATATCCCGATACCGCGGCATACCCGGTTGTGTAGCACCTTCGGCACTATAGGGGGCGATGCCGGGCAGCAACGTACCGTTGGCATCAAAATCCTCGTTTTTATATGTTCCTTCATAGATATATCCGTACATCATGCCGATTGGGCAGCCCACTTTGGTGATATAGTTGGGCGAGGTGTAGTTCTGGTCAAACCGCGCATTGGTGAGCATTGCTGTCTGGTTCTCAGCAAGGGAGAGGACAGTATTCTCATTGAACGCAATATTGAAGTTAGTCTCCCAACGGAAGTTTTTCCTATCCATATTGACCGTGCTGATACTCATTTCCCAACCACGATTACGCACCGCACCTACATTCTTTGTAGCAGAAACATATCCGGAACTAGGCATGAGGTCGGCTGCAAGCAACAGGTCAGTTGTTACTTTGTTATACCAATCGACGGTGAAGTTGAGTCGATCGGAGAAGAGACCTAAGTCAAGTCCGACATCTGTTTGGGTGGTGGTCTCCCATTTGAGGTTTTTGTTAGGAAGGCTGACCATGGTCACGCCTACATTACTAACTTGGTTGTTGTAAGGATAGACGGTGCTATAGGTCGAGCCATTGTTAGCTTTCAGTTGCTCGATTTGCGCATAGGCGGCATACTCTCCGACGCGGTTATTACCTGTCTGTCCCCAACTGACACGAAGTTTGGCATTACTCAACCATGGTTTGCCCGGTTTTGCCCATTCTTCTTCCGTAATCGTCCATGCGGCACTGGCAGAGGGGAAGTAACCGAACCGATGTCCTTTTGCCATCTTGCTTGACCCATCGGCACGGAAGGTAGCGGTGAGATAGTAACGGGACTTGTAATCATAGTTGAAACGGGCATAGGCGGAGATCATAGTCCATTCGGTCATGCCGGATGTTTGTGCGGTGGGTGTTCCGTTCGCCATACCTGCCATGCCCAGACTCTCGTAGGGGATATAACCGGAGGACATGGAGTAGTACTTGTATAGGCTTCCTTGGTACGAGAAACCGGCCATAGCATTCAAGTGATGGTGTTTATTGACCGTAGTCTGATAGGTCAGATAATCCTCATTGAGCCATGAAGAAGTGAAGTAGCGACCATATTTGGCATTCACCTTATATGTAGATGTCGCCATACCGTAGCGTGTGTCGGAGTTGTTAAACATCTCCTGATCGCGTCCGTTGAAAGTATATCCCCCCGTGACATGCAGTTTAAGTCCTTTGATGAATTCATAGACCACCGCCGCATTGAATCGCGCGTTGCGCGTGGTGGTTTGCGAGTGCTCGTTTTGGAGCGACTTGATGGGGTTGAAGCGATAGTCACTACTGGCATTTACACTCTCATCGAGATTGTTATCAATGAGTGTTTCGGGAGCTATGCCCGGCTGTGTGAAAGGACGATAACCCCAAACCGAGTAGAAGAGGTTATTCATTCCCGAGTACTCACTTTGTGAGGGCGAAGCACCGAACTGACGCGCATGGGAGTAGTTTGCTTTCAAGTTTATAGAAAGCCGATTGCGACGTATATCGAGGCCCACTTTACCTTGAATGCGTTTGTAGTTACTACGTTGGATGATACCATCCTGATCAAAATAGTTCACAGACGCATTATAGCGTACATCCTGCGTACCACCAGTCAGTGAGATGTCGTGGCTGTGCTGGATAGCGTTGCGGAAGATCATATCCTGCCAGTCGTATGTCGGGGCATCACGATAATCCTCCAGCGTCACTTGGTACGTATTAGGTTTTTCCGCTAATAGAGCAGCAAAGTAACTATTCGGGATAGTACCATAGGAATCCAGCAATTGCTGTTTGGTCGGAAAATAGCCATAGGCAGTATTGAGTTCGGTAGTAGGGCGTATCTCTGACTGCAGTTTGACGAACTCATAGGTGCTCATCAGGGGCAAAGTACGGGACACGTGCTGGAAACCAACATTGCCGTCGTAAGTAATCTGCAGGCGTCCGACCTTACCTTTCTTGGTTGTGATGATCACTACTCCATTGGCACCACGGGAACCGTATATAGCCGTAGCCGAAGCATCTTTCAAGATGTCAATGGATGCGATGTCATTGGGACTGATGGTAGATGCTACTGCTGCATCTTCCACCGGAAAACCATCCACGATATAAAGCGGAGAGTTATCTTGCGTTACTGAGTTAGCACCACGGATGACGATATTCATCGTTCCACCCGGCATACCTTCCGATGATGAAACTTGGACACCGGCCACACGACCAGCCAAGGCCTGGTCAAAACCAGATGTGGGCACTTTTAGCATCTCTCCCACATCCACAGAGGAGACCGAACCGGACACATCACGTTTCTTCATGTCCTGATAGCCCACCACCACGACCTCGTCCATCATGTGCTTGTCTTCGAGCAGTTGGATGGTTAAGGGCTTGCGATTAGAGGGCACGGCCATCTCTGTGGTTTTGTAACCGATATAACTGAACACAAGGATGCTCTGCTTGTCCGGTGCGTCCAAGGAGAAGTTACCATCGAAGTCTGTGATGGTACCCGTCTGCGCTCCCTTGAGAACCACATTCACACCTATCAACGGTTCGTTATTCTCATCAATCACCTTACCGGTGACTGCCGTTTGCGCCACACAGAAAGCGGCAGACAACATCAATATGATACATGCCGGTGTTCTCATTTCCGGAATAGAAGATTAATGGTTATTGAATGAGGACTTTCTGCGTCTGCGAGCCATTGGTCAGGATATAGATGCCGGCAGGTAAGTTACCCGGTTGCATTTCCAGACCATAGAGTGTATAGATACGGTACACTCCCTCCCGGACTACGTCTTCTATCGCCTCTTCTTTTTCGAAACTGATGTGTAGCACCATCGTCTGTGTGAGCGTGAGTGTGAGCAGACCATCTTCCGTGACGCGATTGGTCAGGTCTTCTTCCGTTTCGTCCGCGTAAGCAGCCTTGACAGTGAACGGTTGTTCGCTATTGGCGAAGATATAAATCATTACCTTCTGACCTTTGACACCGCTGAGCACCGTTCCCGACACCAGCATGTTTGCTTCCTCGTCCATCACAGTTCCTTTGCTGTTATCATACTCTAATTCTACGCTATGATAGGGCAGTTCTACTGCCCCCATATCATACGCCGGACCTTGCGGACGTGGTAGCTGGAGATAGTCGAATGCTGCCGGATACTCATAGGTATATATCGTATCTTTATGACGATTCCCCTCCTCATCGCGCCATGTTTTGATTTCCGTAGTCACCAATTCGACGCTCTGACCGGCATTCAGACAGGGCGAACCGGTTGTCAGGTTGTACTCCAGACCGTTCAACATCGCGCGATACGACTCTTTCTCCGCAGCAGCCATCTCGATTGGCAGTGCACCATAGAAAGTCGGGACGGAGTCGAACATCGGGCCACTACCTACCCCTTGCTCATACTCTTCTATCTTCCAGTTCGAACTATTCGATGAGAATTGAATATTGTCATTGACTATCCACCCTTTGTCCGAAGGCAGGGGCAGATAGGTGGCGTTATTGAATACTTTCAAGTCGGCAGCCACACCGGATATACCAGTTGCAATTGTACCCTCCATGTCAATCCAATCACACCATACGATATTGTTCACAATCTGCGTGTTTGTGTTCGCAGCTGCTATATGGATGTTTCCAATATTCTTAACCACTGTATTGTTGGCGAGCATCAACCCCTTGAAGTACACTGCGTTAGCTCCCGTATTATTGTATATCAGATTGTTGGTTATAACGGCCTGATAGGACGAGTTGTCATAGATGGCAGCCCCTGGTTTGAGACCGTCAGCTCCAATAGACGTATTATCGTAGATACGGCAATTACGCACCGTGACACGACTACCTCCTTGCACACCCATCGCGGCTCCACGGATATTCGAGCGGTTCCCCATGAATTCGCAGTTCTCCACAATAGCAGGATAACCGGCATCACTGGTATTAACGAACAGGCCACCGCCACCATTAACATGGTCTTCCTGACGATTGTTTTGGAATAAACAGCCGTCAATATGCGCACCGCGATACACCTGCACACCAGCACCGCCGGCCACATTAGTGTACGCATCACGGATTATACAATTGTGCAAATATGCACCGGTTGTCAGACGAATAGGGCTATCGTCCGTTCCTTGACCATTGGCAAACTCTATACCCTCAATTTCGACGATGGTATCTGCTATTTGAACTGTTTTCAGTTGTTTGCTTAGATGCTGTCCGTCCAATATGGTGCGATACTGATAATCCCAAGGCAGAGAAGAGGCTTTTTGACGCTCTTCTTTACTTGCTTCAGTACCGGCAAAGCCACCATAGATAGCCACACTGTCCTGCAGCACAATCATCTCTGACAAGGGATAAGTTCCGGTTTTAATCCATACTTCGGTATAATCCGAGGAAACGCGGCGGGCATAGGCGCTATCAACTGCCTGCTGAATATTCCCCATCGGGTCAGACCAAGATGTACCCTCACCACTACCATCCGGAGCCACATAAATCACAGGATTAGTGGCCATGCAAAGCATAGTCACCATTACAGATACTAACAATAGAGAAATCCTTTTCATACTGTTCTACATTTTATTATTGCATATACCCGTTGGCGGAATTACCCCAGCGCATATTTAATTCTTCCAATCGGTTTGTTGTTGATAAAGTTAATATATTGTAGGACAGTGATTGCGCTGATTTTGCTGATAATACGAGCAAAAAGTCCTACTTGTTGTTTGGC
>JAFUUE010000048.1 GCA_017483945.1 Paludibacteraceae bacterium
AAATAGTTTGAGATAGTTATGCAAACGACACGACAGAACAAGATTTCCCGGTTGATACAGAAAGATCTGAGTGATATATTTCTGCGTTATGGTCGCCAGTTAGGCGGCACGCTGATTTCGGTGAGCGAAGTGCGTGTGTCTCCGGATTTGGCGATAGCGCATGTGTATCTAAGCATTTTTCCCCAGGCCAAGGTAGCCTCGACGCTGGAGCGTATCGAGCAAGACCACAGCAAGATACGGGGAGAGATGGGCACTCTGGAGCGGCATCAGTTGCGCATCATTCCTGAGTTGCACTTCCACTTAGACGAGACGATAGAGCGCATGGAGCATATCGACGAGTTACTGAAGCATTAAATTCCTTATAATTTACTTATATGTTCCTGCCGCTCCGCATTGCCTGGCGCTACCTGTTCAGCAAGAAGGGTCACAACGCCATCAACATCATCTCGGGTGTGTCGGCAGCAGCGGTGTGTGTGGTGACGGCAGCGATGGTGTGTATCCTAAGCGTGATGAACGGTTTGGGTACGATGGTGGAGTCGTTGTTCTCGCGTTTCGACCCGGAGCTGCGCGTGGTGGCTTCGGAGGGCAAGACTTTTCGCATGGATGCGCCGGAGGTGGAGGCGTTGCTAGCACTGCCTTGGGTGTCGGTGTCTTCGGCGTGGGTGAGCGACGAGGTGCTGCTGTCTTATGACGAGCGTCAGGTGCCGGCGGTGCTGATGGGTGTGGACAGTTGTTTCCGGGAACTGACGGATATAGACAGCCTGATTGTGTCGGGCACGTACCAGATTGGCGGGGGTCGTTTCCCGCGGATGGTGATTGGCAGCGGTTTAGCCTCGTTGTTAGACATGGACACGCGTTATGCGGGCGGTGTACGGTTGTACGCGCCCAAGCGTGTGGGCAGGGTGAACATGGTTCGTCCTGACCGCAGTTTTCAGCAATCAACGGCGTTTGTGTCGGGTGAGTTTGCCGTCAACCAGACGGAATATGATGACCGGATTGCCTTAGTCGGCATAGAACAGGCGCGGGAGTTATTTGAATATGACTCGGTTACGGCGACTGCACTGGCGTTGTCGGTGCGTGAAGGTGTGCGCATAGACAAGGCGAAGAAGGAGGCGGCGGCGGTGTTAGGACCGAAGTGGCTGGTACAAGACCGGTACGAGCAACAGGCCGATTTCTTTCGGATGCTACGGTTGGAAAAGTTGCTGACGGCTATTCTGATGGTGTTTATCCTGCTGATTGCGGGTTTCAACATCATCGGTTCGCTGTCGATGCTGATGATAGACAAGCAGGAGGATGTGGGTGTGCTGCGCGCCTTAGGTGCAGACAGCAGGCTGATACAGCGCATCTTCCTGACGGAAGGATGGTTGATTAGTTCGCTGGGGGCAGTGGCGGGATTGGTGCTCGGAGTGGCATTATGCCTGGTGCAAGAGCGGTTCGGGCTGATTCGTTTCGGTTCGGGAGATGATTACATACTATCCTCCTATCCTGTTGCTGTTCAATGGATTGACATTGTGTTTACGGGAATAACGGTGTTGCTGCTCGGTTGGTTGACCGCGTGGTACCCGGTGCGGCGTTTTACTGCAAAATGAGCAGAGTCGTAACAGCCTGATACTCCGCGAATAACCTAAGAATCACCTACGAATCACCTAAGAATCACTAAAGAATCACTAAAGAATCACTAAAGAATGCTACCAGACGGATGCCAACTTATTACTGAAACACAACTATTTACGATATGAGGAGGACGTGTTTTTATATTCTATTTTCAGGCATTTTAGCCCTATGCCTCGGTTCGTGCGGAGGCAACAGCCCTTATACGCCCCGTCCGACGGCGGCAAAAGAGTTCATATGGGGACAGATAGAGGACTACGGTTGCCACTACGACAGCATCCCTCTGCGGGTGTTCTCCGTGGATTTATATTCAGACGGATTAGGCTTGGACTCAACCGGTTACATGCATGGCACGGGGACAAACCTGTATTTCTCGGACGTGTTCACCGCGCCGGAGGACACGATGTTAGGTGCGGGTCGGTACAGGGCGTCATCGAAGGCTCAGGCGGGCACGTTCCTGCCGGGCATGTCCTTTGAGGGCAACTACACAGGCGCGTACCTGCTGGTTGTGGAAGAGTCGGCATTGTCGTCCATCACACTGCTGACAGACAGCGTGTTCGATGTGACATACACAGGCGACACACTGGAGATGACATTCACGCTGAGGCAGGCGAACGGATGGATGTACAAGGGTCATTACAAGGGTGTCCCGCAAGTTAAACGCCACTAAATCAGCCGGAGATGGGCGTTATAAAGGACGAAGAATTGAGGAAGCGCTACCGCATCTACTTGCGCTTGGAGCGTGGTTTGACGGCCAAGACGGCGGAGGCGTATGAGCAGGACTTGGACAAGCTGTACGAGTACTGCAAGCAGACAAAGTCGGACCCTGTCCATCTAAAGGATGAGGACCTTAACAATTTCGTTCTCAGCACGTTCAACGAAGACTCCAATCCGCGTACGCAGGCGCGTATCATCTCGGGGATTCATAGTTTTTACCGCTTTCTGCTATACCATAAATACATAGACGCCGACCCGAGCGAGCTGTTGGACATGCCTCGTCGGGAGCTGCATCTGCCTGATGTACTGTCCGTTGAGGAGGTGGACCGGCTGACGGAGCAGATAGACCTGTCGTCCAACGAGGGTCACAGGAACCGTGCCATCATCGAGATGCTTTACGGTAGTGGCCTGCGTGTGAGCGAGTTAGTGGCACTACGGTTGTCGGACATATACCGTGACGAGCACTACATGCTCATCCACGGGAAAGGTAACAAGCAGCGTCTGGTGCCTGTTTCTCCCGAGGCGGAGCGTTGGTTCGGTTACTGGATGGAGGAGCGCGCCCACTGGCCGGTACGGCCGGGTGCGGAGGATTATGCGTTTCTGAACCGCCGCGGGGCGCCGCTGACTCGGATGATGGTCTTCTATATAGTCCGCGACCTGGCGGCGGCGGCCGGCATTAAGAAGACAGTGTCGCCGCACACGCTTCGTCACTCGTTTGCCACGCACATGCTGCAGAACGGTGCGGACCTGCGCGTCATACAGCAACTACTTGGTCACGAAGAGATTACAACGACGGAGTTGTACACACACCTGTCGGTAGAGAACCTGCGTGACGCCATCATCAAATACCACCCTGCCAACCAATGAAACGCAGCGTCACACCCGTTTTCTCCTCGCTTATCGGGCAACACAAGCGCCTGATAACGTGCCTGTCGGCCCTTGTCTGCGCGTGGTGCATCGCCACGGGAGCGGAGACGATTATCGTGGGCGAGGTGGTGTCGGCGGGGACGGGCGAGCCGATAGCGAACGCGTCGGTGTATTTCGCGGGGACGAAAATCGGTACGGCGAGCGATTCGACAGGTTCGTTCTTCCTGCATGTGGACCTCCGCGCACCGATGAAACTGAAGTTCTCAGCCGTCGGATACAAGAGCCAACGCCTTGAGATACAACCCGGTGGCAGCAAAGGTATGCAAGTGGTACTGGAGGAGCGCAGCACGGAGTTGGCGGAGCTGTTTGTTGTGCCGGGTGCCAATCCGGCGTTGCCGCTGCTGGACTCGGTGCGGGCGCACAAGCCGGTCCCGTTGAAGAAGGCAGGATCACACGAGGAGGTGGCGCGGAGTTATTACCTGTCCGGCTTCACGAAGCGGCACCTGGAGCGTCGTCTGTGGCGTTCGGCCGCGGCGTGGATGGTGCAAGAGTCTGATTCGACACTGGTTATGCCCATTCCGAAGGACCTGGCGGAGCAGTATGCCCTACTGGAGATGCCGCCGCACCTGGATGTTTACCGGTCGCTGATGCCCTTTGGCAGCCTGTCTTTCCTCTCGCCGTTAGCGGGTTCGGGAACTGCTTATTATCAGTATTTTCTGGTGGACAGCACGGGTTCGGGAGCGGCGAAGAGTTATCGGATTCGCTTCCGTCCCCGGAACTCGTTCGACCCCCTGCTGACAGGCGAGTTGCGCATCGACTCAGGGACGTGGGTGCTGTCGGATGTGACGTGCCGTCTGTCGCCCAAAGCGAGTGTGAACTACCTGTCAGACGTGCAGTACCATGCTCATTATCAGCATGGTCGAATCACCAAGGACACTATGTCGGCGGTGCTGGATATCACGTCGCGCCGCGACTCGCTGCGCCCTTTCCCGACCCTGCTCATCCGTCAGTCGTCAGAGTCCGGGCTGCCTGTGGAGGCGGAGGAACCGGCGTTGACCCGCACAGAAAGAGGGGCGGACACGTCGGGCGTGGCCGGGGCGATGCCGGAGTCGCCGTTGTTCCGTTGCGCGCGATGGCTGGGTTACACGGTACATACGGGCTACATGCCGACCGGGTCGTTCCTGGATATCGGGCATATCGAGGAGTTGTTGCATCTGAATCGTTATGAGACAGTTGCGTTCGGCCTGCCGTTCAGAACGAATGCGCGCCTGTCCCCTCGGGTGAGCCTGGAGGGATACGTGGCATATGGCGTGCGTGACCGTGGTGTGAAATACAAGGCGGGGGTGCAGTGGTTGCTACCGACTCCGCGGCGTCACCTGTTAGGGGCGCAGGTGTGGGACCGGTATGTCTATGTGGGCAGCGACCGTGCGGGCCGTGCGCAACGGGAGAATAGTATCGGCTATAACAATCTGTCTTTCAACTCCTACGTGTTTGGTGAGGTGGTCTATCCCGGCATTGGTTATGTGGCGCCGGTACGTCGTCGTCAGGACGCGACGGTGTGGTGGGAGGCGGACTGGGTGGGTGCGTCCGGGGCTCGGCCGTTGGTAGAGACGGAACTGGCGTTGAGCGCCTCGCGCATCGGCCTGTCGGACCCGCTGCAGACCGCCTATGCGGACACACGTTTCTTCCGCAGCATGGGGTTGTCGGGAACGGTTCGCCTGGGTTGGGGTCAGCGGACAGCGGACCTGTTTGTCACGCGCAAGCACGGCATGACCCATTGGCCTGTCGTACAGATAGTTGCCGAAGCAGGTTCGTGGAGTCTGGAGACGTCGGAGGGTCAGGCACCGCGCACAGTGACGTCACCCGGTTATGGCATGTACGGTTCGCTGCACCTGCTTGTACACCAGCATGTTAACTTAGGCATGGGCGGGCAACTGGACTGGCTGGTACGTGCCGGTGCCAGTTTCGGTCGCATGCCGACCGCCCTGCTGACCGTATTCGGCGGCAACTCGTCCGTGACATATGACCCATTGGCCTTCAACCTGTTACCCGCCCGCACCTACGCGGCGGACAGGTACATCATGGTGCATGCGGACTGGAACGGGCGCGGCATCTTGTTCAACCGCATCCCGGGCGTGCGCTACCTGCGTCTGCGCGAGTTGTTAGAGGTGAAGTTCGCCTACGGCGGCCTGCGCGACAGCCATTATGTGCTCTCGCCGATAGACACGTACCGCAGCCTGGACATACCCTATGTAGAGGCGGGTGTGGGCATCGGTAATATACTGAGGATAGCCGACTTATACGCCGTCTTCCGCCTGACGGACGTGCATAACCCGCAGGTGCCGTGGTGGGGCATCCGTTTTCGGCTGCATCTGTCCATGTGAGGACTACTCAAACATTTAGGTGCGCCTGAAAGCGCAACCGCGGGCGAGCCGCCCGCGTCCCAGGTGGGTCCGCACTTGGTTTATACTTATTTACGTGATTTTGCGGAGCGCGGCTTGCTTTTTCCGGCAGGCTCTTCGGAGGCAATTATCTGCCTGCAACGCTCTTCGGTGAGGTGCTCCACGTCGGTGTTCTTGGGGATGCGGTAGTTACCCTGCGGGGTCTTGATATAGGCACCATAACGCCCGTTAAGCACCTGTATATCACCGAATATGTGGATAGGTTCCTCGGTCTGTTTCTGTTTCTCGAGCAGCGCGACAGCGTCCTGTTCGGTGAGTGTCAGCGGGTCTAAGCCCTTGGGTATGCTGATGAACTTGCCTTTGTACCGCAGGTAGGGGCCGTACTTACCCTCGCCGACCACGACCTCGTCGCCGTCGATGGTGCAGAGGGTGTAGGGCAAGGCCGTCTTGAAGAGTTCGAGTGCCTCGTCGAGTGTGATGGTGTAGATAGACTGCCCTTTCTGCAGGCTGACAAAGCGGGGTTTCTCGGTATCGGAGTCGCCGAGCTGGATGCAGGGGCCGATCTTAGATATCTTAGCGAACACTTTCTCGCCGGTAGCGGGGTCGATACCGAGTTCACGTCCCGACACTTTGCCCGCGGGTACGCGGGAGAGCATGGGGTGGAACGCCTTGTAAAAAGTGTCCACCGTCTGTACCCAGTCGGCCTGGCCGGCAGCGATGCGGTCGAAGTTCTCCTCCTCGGTGGCGGTGAAATCGTAGCTGAGGATGTCGGGGAACTGGTCAACGAGGAAGTCATTGGTCATGCGTCCGAGGTCGGTCGGGAGCAGTTTCTGCAAGTCAGAGCCGTAGGTCTCCTGCTTGAGGCGGTCGGATATTTTGCCGCCCTTCAGGGTAAGGACGTTATAGTCGCGCTTGCGTCCGAGCACGCTGCCACGCTCGACATACTTGCGCGTCTGAATCGTTTCAATGATAGAGGCATAAGTGGACGGACGTCCGATGCCCAGTTCCTCCATCTTCTTGACGAGGGTGGCCTCGTTGTACCGGTACGGCGGCTTGCTGTAGGTCTGGAGGGCGGTCACTTCCGCGGCACGAAGCTGCTCGTTGAGGGCCATGTGCGGCAGGATATTCGTCGCCTCATTCTCCTCATCGTCAGTCGATTGTATATATACGCGCATGAATCCGTCGAAGAGCATCACCTCCCCTGTAGCTACGAAGAGGTAGGGCTGTCCGGCCATAGCGACCTCGATGCGTGTGGTCTCCACCTCGGCATCGGCCATCTGGCTGGCGATGGTGCGCTTCCAGATGAGTTCGTAAAGTCGGCGTTCGTCGGCGTTGTTACCCGTGCTCCGCACGTCGATATAGGAGGGTCGGATGGCCTCATGCGCCTCCTGTGCACCCTTGCTATGTGTCTGATACTGACGCGTATGCAGGTACTTATCGCCAAACTCCGACAGAATCTCCTGCTTGGCCGTACCGAGGGCGAGTCCCGAGAGGTTGACCGAGTCGGTTCGCATATACGTGATGCGTCCCGCCTCGTAGAGGGCCTGGGCCAGACGCATGGTCTTGCTCACAGGGAACTTGAGCTTACGTGCCGCCTCCTGCTGGAGCGAGGAGGTTGTGAAGGGCGGTGCCGGCACCCGACGGCCGGGTTTCTTCTGGACAGACTGAATCTTGAAATCAGCGTGTTGGCAGCTCTGCAGGAAGTCCAGTGCCTCCTGTTTGGTTGCAAAACGGTGGTTAAGCTCCGTGTGCAGGACACTGGCATCCCCGGGGTTACGCCCCGTGAAATCCGCCAGCACGCGGTACTGCTCGGTGGTGCGGAAGTTCTCAATCTCCCGTTCCCGCTCCACAACCAGCCGCACGGCCACCGACTGCACACGGCCGGCCGAGAGGCCCGTGGTCACTTTCTTCCATAACACGGGCGAGAGCTCATAACCCACGATGCGGTCGAGCACACGCCGCGCCTGCTGCGCATTGACCAGGTTATAGTCGATGTCACGCGGTTCCTCTATCGCATGTTGGATAGCGGACTTCGTAATCTCGTGAAAAACAATCCGCTTAGTCGGCTTATCGCCCAGGTTCAGCACCTCCTTCAGGTGCCACGCGATAGCCTCTCCCTCGCGGTCCTCATCACTTGCGAGCCACACCGTATCGGCCTTAGCTGCCTCCGTGCGCAACTGCTCCAGCAGCGAACGCTTCTGCGGGTCTATCACATAATTAGGCGCATAGCTATGTTCAAAGTCGATTCCTATATTACTCTTCCCCTGTCCTTCGATATCGCGGATATGTCCCTGACTGGACATCACATGATAGTCCTTCCCCAGAAATTTCTCTATCGTACGGGCTTTGGTCGGAGACTCCACTATGACAAGATTCTTACTCATCTATGATTACTTTTATAATAATTACTGCTACGGCAACGCCGCCTTCTCTTATATTAAGGTGTCCTTTCGCGTTTCGGGATGCAAAAGTACGACATTTTTTTTATTCACGCAAATTAAATTTTTATTTGTGTATGTCAAAGATAATTCTTATCTTTGCAAAATAAAACAAAAAACACACGCTTTATGTACATCTTTTTAGTCATTCTTTTGTTGGTTTTCTGCGTCCTGCTCATGCTGGCAGAGGTGTTCCTTTTGCCCGGTTTCGGTATCGCGGGCATAGCCGGACTGGCCAGCCTGGCCGGTGCCGCAGGGATTGCCTACTGCTATATAAGCAGCACGGCGGGATATATCGTACTGACGGCCGGTGCTGTGCTTATCATACTGGCCATCATCGCCTTCTTCCGCAGCCGTGCCATCCGGAAAATGGCGCTCGACACCACTATCGACTCCAGCGTCAGTCTGGCTGACCCCGGCAAGAAGATTCAGAACCTGGAGAAGGAAGCCGGCATCGAGAAAAAAGAAACGGAATAATGCTCTATACCGCAAGTACTGAGAGCTTTTTATCATTAACCCTTTAACCCCAAAAAACAATCATGGAACTATCAAGTATTATTTTCTGGTCCATCATCTTCGTCGCGGCTGTAATTTTCTTCCATTATGTGCCGTTCATGTTGTGGATTAACGCACAGGTCAGCGGTGTACGTATCTCGCTGGTGCAGCTCTTCCTCATGCGTATCCGTAAGGTGCCGCCCACCAAGATTGTCAACTGTCTCATCGAGGCACACAAGGCCGGTCTGCAGGACGTGAAGCGTGACGGACTGGAGGCACACTACCTCGCCGGAGGACATATAGAACGCGTCGTGCACGCGCTCGTGAGTGCCAGCAAAGCCAACATGCAACTCCCCTTCCAGATGGCTACGGCTATCGACCTGGCCGGACGTGACGTCTTCGAGGCCGTACAGATGTCCGTCAACCCGAAAGTGATTGATACGCCCCCCGTTACGGCTGTCGCCAAGGACGGCATCCAACTTATCGCCAAGGCGCGCGTGACCGTACGCGCCAACATACGCCAACTCGTCGGAGGTGCCGGTGAAGACACCGTCCTCGCACGCGTAGGAGAAGGCATCGTCAGCTCCATCGGTTCGGCCGAGAGCCACAAGTCCGTGCTCGAGAACCCCGATAGTATCAGCAAACTCGTCCTCTCCAAAGGACTCGATGACGGCACCGCCTTCGAGATTCTCTCCATCGACATCGCCGACATCGACGGAGGTAAGAACATCGGTGCACAACTCCAGATGGACCAGGCTGAAGCCGACAAGAACATCGCACAGGCCAAGGCCGAGGAGCGCCGCGCAATGGCCATCGCACAGGAGCAGGAGATGCGTGCCAAAGCACAAGAGGCCCGCGCTAAAGTGATTGAGGCCGAAGCACTTGTACCGCAGGCTATGGCAGAAGCCTTCCGCAGCGGCAACCTCGGCATTATGGACTACTACCGCATGCAAAACATGCAGGCCGACACCTCCATGCGAGAGAACATCGCCAAACCTGCATCGGAGAGCAAAAAGAAATGAGAGTAGCCCTGCTACAGTTCCCTGTCGTCTGGGAGGACAAAGAGGCTAACCTCTTCCTCACTGAACAACGTATTGCCACATTGGCCGGTAAGGCCGATGTGGCAATGTTGCCGGAGATGTTCTCCACCGGCTTCTGCGTCGGTCACCCTGAGCTCGCCGAACCGGCCGACGGGCCGACCATGACCCGCCTACGACATATGGCCGACACCTACGACCTCGCAATCGTCGGCTCCTTCATCTGCCGCGAGGGACAACATATCTACAACCGGGGCTTCTTCGTCCGCCCCTACGAACAGCCCGTCTTTATTGACAAGAAGCACCTCTACCGTCACGGCGGCGAGGACCGCTTCTTCACTGCCGGAGACCAGCAGACCGTCATCGAGTGGCGGGGTGTGCGGTTCCGGCTCATCCTATGCTATGACCTGCGCTTCCCCGTATGGAGCCGCAACCGCAACAGCGACCCCTACGACATACTGCTCGTCGTAGCCAACTGGCCCGACGCACGTATCCAATACTGGGATGCACTCATCGCCGCCAGAGCCACTGAGAACCAGTGTTATATAGCCGCCGTCAATCCTGTCGGGGACGACGGACTCGGCCTGCACTATAACGGCCACTCCGTCGCCTACGACTCCCGACTCGTACCCATCGCGTCCCTGCCCGACGACCGGGCAGGCATCGTCATTGCCGACTTCAACATGGAGCAGCTACACCACTTCCGCAAGGTGCTGCCGTTGTGGCAGGACTCCGACGATTTCCTCCTGCTCGCGACAGAAGAAGACGTGGAGCGGCATCGGGTGCTCATCGGGTGCTCATCGGATGCTCATCGGATGCCGAACGGATGTCCGTCGGAGCCTTTACCTGCTGTCTAAGGAAATGAATACTACTTGGAACATACACACCCCGTCCGAACAGGAGAGCCGCGAGTGTCGCCGCCTGGCGGACGAGCTCAAGATAAGCACGCTCTCCGCCCTGCTCCTCATACGCCGCGGACTGACCACCCCGGAGCAGGCGCGCGCCTTCGTGCGCCCCTCGCTGCAACAGCTGTACGACCCGTTCCTCATGCAGGACATGGACCTGGCCGTGCAACGACTCCAACGGGCGCTGGACGACCATGAGAACATCCTCATCTACGGCGACTACGACGTGGACGGCACCACCGCCGTCGCGCTCCTCTACACCTTCCTCCACCCCCGAACAGACCACCTCGGATACTATATCCCCGACCGATACAAGGAGGGCTACGGCATCTCCACACAGGGCATCGACTATGCCCATGAGCACGGCTACACACTCGTCATCGCGCTCGACTGCGGCATCAAGGCAGTGGACAAGGTCGAATATGCCGCCGGTCTCGGTATCGACTTCATCATCTGCGACCACCACACCCCGGGAGACACCCTCCCCGACGCGGCCGCTGTGCTCAACATGAAGCGACACGACTGCCCCTACCCCTACAAGGAACTGAGCGGATGCGGAGTCGGATTCAAGTTGGCACAAGCCTGGCTCCGTCACACCCATAGCGACGAGGGCGAACTGCTGCCGTTGCTTCCCCTGCTCGCGCTGTCTATCGCCTGCGACATCGTCCCCGTCACCGACGAGAACCGCATACTGGCCTACTTCGGCGTACGCCAACTCAACCTACAGCCCTCCGTCGGTATCCAAGCGCTGCTCCACATGGCCGGCATAGACAACGGCCCCGTCACGCTCTCCGACCTGGGCTACCGTATCGGCCCACGCGTCAACGCCTGCGGACGAATGAAGTCCGGAGCAGAGGCCGTGCAACTGCTTATCACGCAGGACCAACAGCGGGCCGCACAACTCGCACAGGACATCGAGACCTACAACCGCTCACGCCGCGAGGCCGACATACGCATCACCGACGAGGCACGTCTCATGCTCGAGGCCGACCCCGACAACGACACACGCACCACCACCGTTGTCTATAACCCCGACTGGCACAAGGGAGTGGTAGGTATCGCAGCCAGCCGGCTCATTGAGTCCTTCTACCGACCCACTATCGTCCTCACTGCCGGGGAAGACGACATCATCTCCGGCTCGGCACGCTCCGTGGCCGGATTCGACATCTATACCGCCATCGACTCCTGCCGCGACCTGCTCACCAACTTCGGCGGCCACACGTTCGCCGCCGGACTGAGCATGCACCTGCAGGACCTGCCTGAGTTCCGCCGCCGGTTCGAGCAGTACGTCGCCGAACATATCACGCCCCGGCAGAAGCAACCCGTCCTGCACATCGAGGCGGACATCCGTCTGAGCGACATCACGGCACAGTTCTTCAACATCCTCCGCCACCTCGAGCCCTTCGGTCCGCAGAACGCCAACCCCGTCTTCCTCACCCGCCGACTCACCAACTACCGCAACACCAAACGCGTGGGCAAGCAGGGGGAACACCTGCGCGTCGAACTGACCGACGGCACCAACACCATCACCGGCATAGCCTTCGGCTTCGGAGACCGCGCCGAACAACTGCGGGCCGGCGTCCCTATGGACTTCTGCTACCAGCTCACTACCAACACCTTCAACGGCAAGACCGAGGTCCAGATGTATGTGCTCGACATACAGCCGTCCGAAGCGCAACCCTAAACATGTCTATTCTTCTAATCTAACCGATACAATGTTCAACGAAAGAGACACCCAAGGACCCGTACACCGACGCGGAAGCATCGAGGTCGTATGTGGCAGCATGTTCTCCGGCAAGACCGAGGAACTCATCCGACGCATGAAACGCGCGCAGTTTGCCAAGCAGAGCGTCGAGATTTTCAAACCGGCCATCGACGTCCGCTATAGCGAACAAGATGTCGTCAGTCACGACCACAACGTCATCCAGTCCACCCCCGTGGACTCCAGCCAGAACATCCTCCTGCTGGCCGACGGCATTGACGTGGTGGGTATTGACGAGGCGCAGTTCTTCGACATGGGCATCGTCGATGTCTGCACCCAACTGGCCAACCGCGGTACCCGCGTCATCGTCGCAGGCCTCGACATGGACTTCAAGGGCATGCCTTTCGGCCCTATGCCCGCACTCATGGCTATCGCCGAGGATGTCTATAAGACACACGCCATCTGCGTCCACTGCGGAGACCTCGCCTATGTCAGCCACCGACTCGTTGCGTCCGAGAAGCGCGTCCTCCTCGGCGAGACCGAGAGCTACGAACCGCTCTGCCGCGCCTGCTATAACCGAGCTACACAGACTGAACAAGATTGACATCATACTGCCCCTTGCCATCGCGGACACCTACACCTACCGCGTGCCGGACACCATCCCTGTTCCTCAGACAGGGATGCGCGTTCTCGTACCGCTGGGCAAGTCTAAGCTCATCACCGGCATTGTCCTCGGAGCGCATGATGCCCCCGTTGACAACCGCATACGGCTGCGGGACATCGTCTCCGTCCTGGACGAGCAGCCCGTGGTCACGTCCGGACAACTGCGTCTGTGGCGATGGATGGCGGACTACTACATGTGCACCCTGGGCGAAGTGATGGCCGCGGCACTGCCCTCCGGCATTATCGATGACGACTACCGCGCCCGCACCGTCTCCTACCTCCGCCTGGCCGACGGAGTGGACCTGCAGCAAGCGCTCGACAGCCTGCGGCGCGCACCGCGTCAGCAGCAGACGCTCATGCATTATCTCCACCTCGCCCGCTTTGACCAGACGGGTCAGGCCGCCGACATCGAACGGCGCCTGCTCGTCGAGGCCGCTGGCAACGCCACGCTCGTCCGCCAACTGATTGAGCGCCGCCTGCTCATCGAGACCGAGCAACCCGCCCCGCGTATCCCCCCCTACATGGGCACCGTTGAGCCCGCGCACCCGCTCACCCCCGACCAGCAACGCGCCGCCGAGCAGATTAACGACGCGTGGCGCGACCACCGCGTCACACTCCTACACGGCGTCACCTCGTCCGGCAAGACCGAGGTCTATATACACCTCATACAGCAACAGCTGCAGCAAGGCTGTTCCGTCCTCTACCTCGTGCCCGAGATAGCCCTCACCGCCCAACTCACCGAACGTCTCCAACGCGTATTCGGCGACCGGCTGGCCGTCTTCCACTCCCGCTTCTCCGACGACGAGCGCGTGGAGATATACCGCGGCCTGCTCGATGCCGACCGCCCCCGCGTCATCATCGGAGCACGCTCCGCGCTCTTCCTCCCCCTGCACCGGCTCGGGCTGGTCATTGTGGACGAAGAGCACGAGACCTCCTACAAGCAGCAGTCCCCCGCGCCGCGCTACCACGCGCGCTCAGCGGCTATCATGCTGGCCGAGCAGCAGGACGCGCACGTACTGCTCGGTACCGCCACACCCTCCATCGAGAGCTGGTACAACGCCACCATCGGCAAGTACGCACTCGTCACGATGAACACGCGCTACGCCGGGCTGAGCCTGCCGCATATACGCATCATCGACCTGGAGCGGCAGTACCACCGCAAGGAGATGTACGGCCATTTCTCCGACCCGCTGGTGGAACGCATCCGAGAGGTGCTGGCCGACGGCAAGCAGGTCATCCTCTTCCAAAACAGGCGCGGGTATGCGCCGCGGATGGAGTGCACCCAATGCCACCGTCCGCCCCTCTGCGTCAACTGCGACGTGCCCCTCACCCAACACCGTGCGCAGGGACGGCTCACCTGCCACTACTGCGGCTATTCCATCCCCGCCCCCCCACGCTGCCCGCAGTGTGGCGGTCCGTTGCGCGCACACGGTTTCGGCACCGAGAGACTCGAGGAAGAGGTGGCGACCCTCTTCCCGGCCGCACGCGTAGCACGGATGGACCTGGACACCACGCGCAGCAAGAACGCCTACCGCACCCTCATCAACGACTTCGCACAACACAAGACCGACATCCTCATCGGCACACAGATGGTCACCAAGGGGCTGCACTTCGACCATGTCAGCCTCGTCGCCGTGCTGCAGGCGGACAACCTGCTCAACCAGCCCGATTTCCGCAGCTACGAGCGAGCTTTTCAGATGCTCGAGCAGGTCAGCGGACGAGCCGGGCGGAAAGGGCAGCAGGGGGAGGTCATCATCCAGACGTTCGACCCGCAGAACGACATCTTCCGATGGCTGCAGCACCACGACTACGCCGCCATGGCCGTAGCGCAACGCGAGGAGAGGCGTCTCTTCCGCTACCCGCCCTTCTACCGGCTCATCAACCTCAGCCTCCGCCACCACAACAGCGGCCGTCTGGAGACGGGTGCCGAATGTCTGCATTCCCTGCTCGTCACGGCTTTCGGGAGCCGGTGCTCCGGCGTGATCATACCCGCCGTGCCGCGTGTGCAGAACGCCTACCTCCTCGAGATACGCCTCCGCATCGAAGCGACCGCGTCCTACGCGAAAGCCAAGCGACTGCTCGGCGAGCAACTCGCCCGCTTCGCGTCCCTGCCCGAGGGCAAGGGAGTCACCGTCCTGGCCGACATCGACCCGCTGTAACGCCCGACTCTAAAACTCCCCCCTAAAACTTCTCCATAAAAAGTTCCTCCCTCTCTAAAAATTCTCCCTAAAGTTCCTCCCTCTTACGCATCCCCCTCCGGGTCATGTGTTCCCTTATTAATTATTATTTATTCATTATTAATTACTTCTGCACCACCCGCCCCACAGAAACTTCTCTGGGACGCGGGCGGCTCGCCCGCGAGTGCGCCGCCAAGGCGCAGGACATCATCGTATGGTCATCCGTGTCTGACGACCCGACCGCGGGCGAGCCGCCCGCGTCCCAGGTGGTATCGTCTCGGTCACAGACCGCATCTTCGGCCGCCTTAAAAGTGCAAATAGTGCAGAAAGTGCAAGGCGTTTTTTTCACAATTGTGCCAAATCGCCCCTGCGTTTCGTTAGTGGTTCTTAGAGATTCTTAGTTGTCCATAGTCATTCACTGAAGCCCGTCGGTGTCCTTATAGAGAATCCCACAGGGCACACGGGGGCTTCGCCTATCAGAGGAGGTTGAGGAGGTCGGAGAGGGAGGAGAGGGTGTAGGTGGGTTGGGTGGAAGGAGGGTTGAGGGGTTGGTTATGGGGTTTGAGCCAGGCGCTGTCTATTCCGGCGGCTTGTGCGGCGGCGATGTCGGTGGTGAGGCTGTCTCCGACCATGAGTACTTGGGAGGGTTGTAGGTTGGGGAGACGGTCTCGGTTGCGTTCGATGGCGATGAGCATGATGCGCGGGTCGGGTTTGGCGACGCCGGCCTCTTCGCTGAAGACGGTGTGTGCGAAGCAGGATTGTAGTCCGGACTTACGGAGTTTGATATATTGTGTCTCGACGTATCCGTTGCTGACGATGGTGAGCGGGTAGTGTGGAGCGAGGGCGGTGACGACTCGGTGCGCATCGGGTCTGAGGGCGAAATAGCGGTTAGTGAGTTGTATATACTCATCTCCCAGTGCGCTGTCCGGTTGCGGGTATTCGTTTTCGGGGACGGCGAAGAGTGAGAGTGGGTATCGGAACTGGTCGATATGTAGGAAGTCTCGTGTGATGCGTCCGTGGGCGTAGTCCTCCCAGAGGTGTTCGTTATGTGCGCGATAGGTACGGAACCAGTCGTCGAAGGAGCAGAAGCGTTCCCAGCGATAGCGGTCATAGAGGTCCCGGTGGGCTCGTTCGGAGGCGAGAGCCCAGTCTCCGAGGGTGTCGTCCCAATCGAAGAATATGGCGCGGTAATTAGGATTCAAGATGCAGATAGTTCAAGATGGTTTAATATGGTTCAAAATAGTTTGAAATGGTTTAAAATGGTTTGAAATAGTTTAAAATGGTTCAAGATGGTCAACGATTCTAAACAACGCTAAACGATTTTAAACGATTTTAAACGACTCTAAACGATTCTAAGCATTTAGAAGAGCATTTGTTGGTTATCTTTGGAGTAGGGTGTTTTGTGTAGGTGTCTGTAGGCGAGTTCGGTGACTTCTCGTCCGCGTGGGGTCCGTTTGATGAATCCCTCCTTGATGAGGTAGGGTTCATAGACATCCTCGATGGTTCCGGGGTCCTCTCCCATGGCGGTGGCGATGGTGTTAAGTCCGACGGGTCCTCCTCGGAACTTGTCGATGATGGTGCAGAGGAGTTTGTTATCAATCTCGTCGAGTCCGAAGGTGTCTATATTGAGTGCTTCGAGGGCGTATTGTGCGATGTCGAGGTCGATACGTCCGTCTCCCTTGACCTGTGCGAAGTCTCGTACACGTCGGAGGAGTGCGTTAGCGATACGTGGTGTGCCGCGTGAGCGTCGTGCTATCTCTCCTGCGGCATGGCTATCGATGTCCACTCCGAGTAGTCCGGCGGAGCGTCGGACGATTCCGGCGAGGATGTCGGCGTCGTAGTACTCGAGGTGGCAGTTGATGCCGAATCGGGCTCTGAGTGGGCTGGTGAGCAGCCCGCTGCGTGTGGTGGCTCCGATGAGGGTGAAGTGGTTGAGGTCAATCTGGATAGTGCGTGCGGAGGGTCCTTTGTCGATCATGATGTCGATGCGGTAGTCCTCCATGGCGGAGTAGAGGTACTCCTCGACGACGGGTGAGAGTCGGTGTATCTCGTCGATGAAGAGGACGTCGTTCTCCTCGAGGGACGTGAGCAGTCCGGCGAGGTCACCGGGTTTGTCGAGGACGGGTCCGCTGGTGACCTTGAAGCCGACGCCGAGTTCGTTGGCGATGATGTTGCTCAGTGTGGTCTTGCCCAGTCCTGGAGGGCCGAAGAGCAGTACGTGGTCGAGGCTCTCTCGGCGCATCTTAGCCGCCTCGACGAAGATGCGTAAATTGCTGACTATCTTGCTTTGTCCAGCGAAATCAGAGAACCGGACAGGTCGCAGGGCGTTGTCCTGCTCCTTCTCATTGAGTTGTTCGCGTATATCGAAGTCGTTGTCCATAAGGCTATTAGTATTATCAGGTCTGTTCCAGGTCTGTTCCAGGTCTGTTAAGTGGTTGTGTTTTCTCGCGGAAGAGGCGGTCGAGTTGTGTGAGGTCGGCAGTGTCGGCCTGTATATGTCCGTTAGCGAGGATGAGTGCCCGTGAGCACATGGCCTGTACCTCCTGCATGATATGTGTGGAGAGGAGGACCGTGCGGTCGTGTCCGAGGTCGCGTATGAGTGCCCGTATCTCGTCGAGTTGGTTGGGGTCGAGTCCGGTGGTGGGTTCGTCGAGGATGAGCAGTTGTGGGTCTCCCATCATGGCCTGTGCCAGTCCGACGCGCTGGCGGTAGCCCTTGCTGAGTTGTCCGATGCGTTTGTGTGCTTCGGGTGCGAGTCCGACACGCCGGATGAGTGCGTCGATGTCGTCCGCCCGGGACGCGTCCGTCATGCGCGACATAAAGCGCAGGAACTCGCGGACATACATCTCCTCGTAGAGGGGGTTCTGCTCGGGTAGGTATCCGATACGCGCGGGCACTTCGACGGTGCCGCTGTCGGGTCGCCAGAGGCCGGCCAGAATCTTCATCATGGTGGACTTGCCGGCGCCGTTGGGTCCGAGCAGTCCGACGACCTCCCCCGGCCGGATATGGAGGGAGATATCGCAGAGGACATGCTGGTGTCCGAAAGACTTATTGAGGCAGTTGATAGTGACCATAGGTAATTCAAAATTCAAGATTCAAGATTTAAGATTTAAGATTCAAAATTAAGGTTTGAACTAATGTAAGGGTATGTTTTTGTATTGCGGTGCGATGCGCATAGCGGCGAAGATGAGCCGATCGGGCAAGTGGCGGATGAGGGGCAGCAGGAGGTGGTTCCACCAGCCGGGCATCGCCTGCTTGCGCGAGCGGAAGAGGGCCCGTAGTGCGACGGTGGCGAAGCGTTCGGGCGTCATGAGCAGTCCTATCCGGACCAGTCGCCGCCGAGTGCGGTCGCTGAGTCCGTAGAGAGGTGTGTCTATGCCGCCGGGGGTGAGGGTGGTGACCGTGACGCCGAAGGGGCGCATCTCGTACCAGAGCGAACGGCTGAAGGAGCGGACAAAAGCCTTGGTGGAGTTGTAGCACTGTATGCCGGGGAACATCATCCAGGCCGTGACGGAGGACATATTCAGTATATATCCTCGTCGGCGTGCACACATGTCGGCGCCGAAGAGCCGACAGAGCATCGCGAGGGTGACCATGTGCAATTGGAGCATCGTCTGCACCTTGGCAGGCGCAACCTCGATGAGGGGCTGCCAGAAGAAGACGCCGGCATTATTGATGAGGACGTCCACGGCGTAGTGGTTGTCGGCGCACCATTGGTAGAGCTGCTGCGCGGCGTCCGGTGCGGCCAGGTCGGCATAGTGAGGAACGGCGGGCACGCCATAGTCGGCGGTGAGCCGCTGAGCCAGGGCGAGGAGTTCGGGCTCCTGGTTGCTGACGAGCAGGAGGGGCATGTGGTAGTCGCGAGCGAGGATAGTCGCATAGGCCAGGCCTATACCCGACGAGGCGCCGGTCACCAGGGCGTAATATGTAGTGTTGTCATTCATTGCGGGGAGGAGGTGTTAGTCAGTTGGTTAAACAGTTCCAGCCACTTGGCGGCAGTATGCGTCATCTCGAACCGGTGTGCGTCCCCGGCGGCCTTTGCGGCACGAACAGCCAATCGGGGGGGGGCTGTCGCCCATTCGCGCACCGCCACCTCAAAGGCAGACAAATCATTGTTCGGCACGATGCGTCCTGTGACTCCGTCCGTGACGATGTCGTGCAGGGCGCCGAAAGAGTCCATTGCGATGACAGGCACGCCCATCTGCATTGCCTCTGTGAGCACCATCCCCCACCCCTCGGCCGTGCTGGTCATGAGGAAGAGGGAGGCGCGGCGGTAGTACTCCAGCGGGTTCTGCCGGCCGGTAAACTCCACGCGCTGCAGGTGCCACCGAGTGACGAGGTAGCGATAGAAGGGCATGTCTCGTCCTTCTCCGACGAGTTGCAGCTTCCACTGTGCAAGCAGGGGGTCCTGCTGCAGGTGTCGCCACGCCCTCAGGACCAGCGATATACGGTTGGTATCCTCATCAAAGCGTGCGACGACGAGGAGTGTCTTTTCCTTGGCTGCGATGTCGTCAGGAGTGGCGAAAGAGGAGAAGCGTAGGGCGTTGCCGATAGCCACCATCTTATCCGTACGCGGGCGTCCCGCCAACCGCAGATAGGGTTCGAAGTAGTGCTCGGACAGGACGACCACGCGGTCGGCATAGTCATAGGGCGTCCGGTACTTACTGCGCAGCAAGCAGTTAGCCGCGGGCAGCCAAAGCGGTTTGGCGGCAGTCAGGAGCCATTTCTTAGTCTCGGCGAGGGCGTTGTCATGATGCGACCATCCGTAGCGGGCCCGCTCGAATGAGCCGTAGGTATGCGCCTGGAATCCCGGGCACATATGGAAGGCGTAGATGACCCGTGCGCCGCACTGATGTGCCACTTCGTAGAGTTCGGGCATCACGACCAAGTTGTGCTTTTTCAGGAAGTTGACCTGTACTATATCTATCTCGTTATCTTGCAAGAAGCGCCGGAAAGCCTCTTTGTCGAAGTGGCGACTGAGCCGGATACGTCCGTGGAAGAGCGGGAGCGGTTCCTGCCCTTCGGGGATTTCCTCGAAGAAGCCCAGGAAGCAGCGTATATCAGCATGCCGGGTGAACCATGTCGTCAGGGCCACCGTGGTCTGATTGACGCCCCCGGAGGTCTGTGCGGAGCAGTCGAAACTATTTATAGTGAGCAGATTCATTGTTTATCCGTCCGGCCGACGGCTTGTAAGAGGATGTCATATATCTTTTGGGAGGGCATGACGCCGTCCTGCGGATAGAGGTAGCGTGTATAGAAGTCTTCCCGCGCCTGCTTCTTGTGGTCCTCGCCGGCGATGACGACCTCCCGTATGAAGCGTTCTGTATCCTGTATGGAATGAGCGAGATAGTGGCAGTCCAGACATAGTTGTCCAAAGGAGTTGAACTCCTCTTTCACCTTCTCGTCACGTATCTGGAAGAGGACGGGTTTGCGCGCATAGAGGTACTCGACAGTAAACGAGGCGCAATCGTGTATCATCGCGTCCGAGGTTTTGAAGAGGTCGATATAGTCCCCCTGCTCTATCTGTCCGTTAGGGAGTTGCGCCCAGCGGTTGTAGTAGTCCTCCGTGCGCTCCAGTCCCCATAGGTTGATGAGTTTGAACTTAAGCACGGGATGGGGCTTGAAGGCAATCTGCACCTCGTCTTGCAGTTCCTGCGCGAGGCGTAGCATATCCTCGCAGTAGTTGAGGAAGTTAGAGAAATTAAAGAGGTAGTCCACCGTGTGGTGCGGCGCCCAGATAATCCGTTTCTTCGGATGCGGCTGCACCTTCCAGGGGTCCGTCGGGACATAATCCGGCTGCATCAGTTTCTCCTCCGCCAAGGCGCCTACTATCTCGACATTGTCGCCGTGGCTTTTCTCGTAGAGCTCCGCATAGTGTTTCTGGAACTCCGTCTCCAAGAGGAACTTCCATAGCAAGGATTGGAAGGGGAGACCATAATTATTATGATACAGGTGCATGCAGTTTATCCCATATGGCACATATAACGTCAATGAATCCAAGTAGTTATAAATATGATATGCAGGCAGTGTATCTTTATACGGTTTCGTAAAGAACACAATATCCGGCGAGCATATTTTCTTTATGTCTCTCCATTTGTGTCTATCCCAATCATATGCACTAATATAGTTATACCCCCTTTCTTGTGCAAATTCTTCTGTCTGGCGCATTACTCGAAAACACTCATTCCGATCATAATTCAGATGCACATTGTAGGGTGAAATAACTATTAGCGGTTCAAAATAGTCGGAGTTTTCCAACTTTTTATAGAGGCTATCATACTTCCACACCGACGGCGTTTGCAAGAAGAAAACGACTCGGCTATTCTTTTGATTGGTCAGCTGCTCCACTTTTCTCGCTTGCGTCTGGCGAACTTTGTGCACCTTACGGAGTAAGCAAGACGGGAACGCCGCAATAAAGAGGTCGCGAAACGTAACCGCTTTATACATACTATCGACAAATGATATGCCGACAAATTGCTTTATTTTTTCTTGTATCTTTTTTAACATGTTTCCATTGTTTTAGTCCCCCACATCAATACTTTGTCTATGACCGGTGTCTCTATTTGATGTGTTAGAGTCAAATCTTTCACTATTTGCAATCCATATGGGAAATCTTCCGTGAAATAGCGGCTTCCGAAATCCGGCACCCACCCATTCGCTGTCTCTTTCATCGGTGCTTTTATGGTTTGGAAGGCCTTGATGGAACGCAGTTTGTTCGTGAGCGAAACAGCATCTGTACTTTCATAATAGTCTAACACACTCGGGATTCTAACTCCCAAAGTCTGACACAAGCGTTGGAACTCATTATCCATTGCGATATAAACCCGGGAACTATAGTTATCCCACTCTGCATAAAACAACGTCTGCTGTTTATATGGTTCCCCCTTCCATTCATGCCACATCCCATACAGTCGAGCAGGATGCAACAAAGGATTGCTGTTAGTAAGCGATGCTTCCAAATAGTTCAGCAGATGTACGACCGGGGTATGTAACCAATGCTCCCACAGCGTCTCAAAATCAGCCGGCAGGTTTTCGGTTGCCATGTAAAGCGATTGCTTATATCCCAACAAATCAGCGACATGACCATATTCCCGCACACGTGCGATATAAGGCACTCGCTGAAAGCCGAATAATGGTGTAGTTTTTGCGAATATCCTATGGGCTTGGAAGAAGAAGCCGGTACTACTAACAATACTGCCTATTGCCTGCGTTGTGACATATGGTGCAATTTGGTGAAGAGTTTGTTCTATCAAGAATCCCGGCAAACAAAGTAAAACTATATCGCTCTGAGGAATTACATCTTCCGGCCTATCCGTCACCTTGGCCAATACTCCCTGATAGACCTTACCGGTTCCATCAACAGAGCTAATCGACTTGCTCCATTGCTGTGGATGAGCAGTAAGGATACACACCGTCACATCGTGTGTTGATGACAACACACTCGCCATCACCAGACCTAATGCCCCTCCTCCACAGATACAAATCGTTTTCATAGACTTCTCAAGGCGTTTATCAGTCGATTATTATCCTCCGTATTACGTACAGCCAAACGGATATAATTGCCCTTACATTTCCGCGTACAATCTTTGATTAATATATGGTACTCTTGCAGTAAGCGAATGGCTAACTCACGCGGTGTGAAGCGCTCCTTTACTTCGCATAGCACATAGTTGGCTTCCGTGGGATACAGGCGAAGATAATCCACCTCCTCCAACATCTTTACGAAGCGAGTTCTTTCGGTGCGGAACGCCTCCATTGCTTGCGCATAAGGTTTCTCATACTTACCCAATATCTGCAAGAAGAACTCACCGAACGAATTGATGTTCCATATGCTCATCTCGCGACGCAAGTTCATCATCAAGCTTGGGTTAGAAGTCGCCAAGACGCCCAGACGCAGCCCCGGTACGCCGTAAGATTTGGATATACTTTTCACTACCACCAAATGGTCGAACTGCTCCAAGACACCATTATCCAGAAATGTCGGATGCTCGCACGAGAAATCAATAAAACTCTCATCTATCACCAACACGATTTCTCGCTCCCGGCACCATTTAGCTAAACGCAAACAATCTTCATAGGGTATGTAATTACCTGTCGGATTGTCGGGATTTATCAGCACTAACGACCCTATCTGCTTAGCATCAAAATAGGCCATCAAATCATCTGCAGTATATCGGAAGTCAGGTCGTTCCGGTTCAAAAGCCACAACCTGCTCAGGCGACAGACGATTAGGGTATTCCTCAAATGTAGGGCGAACAACACCCGCCTTACCCGACATCAGGTTGGTGAGTGCTTTAATCAACTCTGCGGCGCCGTTACCCACCAAAACATACTCCTGTTTCAGTCCGAAATCTTTGGCTGCTAACAGATTGTTCACTTTCTGGCCTGACGGATATTCCGTTAACAAACGGTCAAAACTGGCGGCCAACTCATCTCTCAAGCGTTGGTTGGGGAAATAAGGATTTACCAAATAACAGAAATCCAACAGATGCGGGTATCGCCAATAGCCACCATACCGCGAGCAAAGCAAGTCATACTGATTATCGGTAAAAATCGATTCAGCTATGTCCAGATCTTGGATATCGTCAATCTCATACCACTGTTCTCCCTCCAGAGGCAGCGCACGAAGAGGAGAGTTATCCAGTATTGTGATTACACGCAGTACTTGCTCATAATATTCATTATTACCCAAGGCTGCGCTATACGCCTCTAAGAACGGCACATACATGCGTTCAGAGAATGACTGAGAGAATTTATAGACATTAACCGTCTTATAGTATTGCGGGATTTCTTCGTAGCGAAACAGACTATTAGGAATAAAGCGTTGAATACGATTTTCTTCATCAATAGTCACCACCGTTCCATCCATCCAACTCTCATATTTGTCCACCAATGCCAAATCCGGATATGGATGTTGAACCAACTTGGTCAGCACCGCATCCTCCATAATAATATCCGACTCCAATAACAGTGTATCCTCAGCGCGCAAGTAATCTTTGGCGAGATACAACGAGTAGATATTATTAGTCTTATCATAGATTGGATTTTCCACGAACTCCAATGGAGTCCGAACTGATACATGTGACAAGTATTCGCGTAGCTCTGCGCCTTTATAGCCGACAACAATAATAATACGACTCAGGAGGAGCTTATCTAATTGGCGTAACACGCGTTCTATTAATGTCTCCCCGCCGACCCGAATCATACATTTAGTATTACCTTGCGTTAACTCACCAAGGCGCTTCCCCATTCCGGCTGCTAATATAATTGCTTGCATATTATCCTTAATTTCTTATTGATACGATTTATGCTACTTTCGGATACAAAGTTAGTTTTTTTTCCCGAGTTGAGCAAACACGCTCACTGCTTTTCTGTCTTCAGACGTCTCCACAGGAGCAGGGCGATGCCTCCCAAGACGGCGAGGACGGCCAAAACAGAGGCGAGGATAGACCACTTCTGCATCCGGAGGAGGAGGTCGTCCACGCAGCGGAACTCAACAATGTGGCGACCGGCGGGGAGTTGGACGGCCCGGAGGATATAGTCGGCCCGCAGGACAGGCACCTCCACGCCGTCCACATAGGCTTTCCAGGTCTTATAATAGACCTCGGAGAAGACGGCGAGTCCGGGTTCATCGCTATGGCTCTCGTAGAAGAGGTTGCCGGGGTTGGCATAGTCAGTCAGGCGGATAGTTGCCGGCGTGTGCATCGGTTCCGCAGGCGTCACTTGCGACTGCCAGCAGGTGTCGAGGAAGGCGACTTCCCGCAGGTCGGCATCGCCGATGGCGGCTATCTCGTCATTGGGGGTATTAACCCACTCGATGCGGTTGACGAACCAGGCATTACCGAACGCCTCGGGGTTGCGCTGCACGCCGTCCTGCGTGATGACATAGCGTGTGTTGAGCATGTTGAGCACGTTCATGTTGATACGACGGGACAGGTAATAGTCGATAAGGTCCTGATAACGCCGCAGTTTGGCGGGGCTGTAGCCTCCGACGGACTTATGATAATAGGAAGTGCGCGACTCGTTGAAGGTGTTAGAGGCGAGGTTGAGGACACGGTAGTCGGGGTCGGTGTCGCGGAGAATCTGCCGGTCCTCCTCGGTCATGGCAATGAGTTGCTGCTTCTTAGGCACGAAATGGTCATCGTTGAGGAAGTGCTTATCCACCGCCCAGAGGTCCGTCAGGATGAGTACGCCCACGAGTGCGACAAGGACTCCGCTGCGCATCTTATCCCATCGGGTATAGGCAGCCATGGCCGCCAGCGCCGAGAGGACGAAAGCGAGAGAGCGCCAAGCGTCGGCCGTGAGCATATGACGTCGGTCGTCCCGCAGCGGTTCGAGGAGCCACTCGGGCAATTGCTCGTCCACGGGGCCGGAGAACGAGCCGGCCAGAGAGGGGAAGAGGGCGAAGAGCAGGCAGAGCGCAGAAGTGACAGCACCGGCTATACCGAGTTGGCGCCAAGTCACACGCCGTGCGGCCACCTCCTTGAAGGCCAGCATGGCCATCATCGCCATGGCGGTAGTAGTCATGACGAGAGACATACTGGGCGTGCGGAACTTATTATAGAGAGGGAGGTGGTCAAAGAGCCAGTTATTGAGGAACGGGAAGTTGCGTCCCCAGGAGAGGAGTATGCCGACGAGTGCCACGGCCAAGAGCCACCAGCGCTCCTTATGCGGCACGACGAGCAGTCCGAGGACGAAGAGCAGGCATATGACAGCCCCGGCATAGACCGGTCCCGAGGTGAAGGGCTGCGCGCCCCAATAGGTCGGCACGGATTGGACGAAGCGGCGCGCCTGGGAGGTGCCTGCATACTTCTTCACGAGGCGGTAGGTCTCGCTGTCCTCGCCGAGCGGATAATGGCTGCTGCCGCCGTAGTAGTTAGGGATGAGCAGGGTGAGGGTCTCCGCCTTGCCGTAGCTCCACTGGAAGGCATAGTCGCGGTTCAGTCCGGACTTGCCGGCCTCGCTATCCTCGGAGCCATGCAGGACGGCTCCGCCACGCATGGTCTCCTTGGAGTAATCCCACGTGGGCACCAGTTTGTCCACCGCCGGCGCTACGGCCATGACGGCCGCGAGGAGCAGTGTGACAGAGGCGAGCCAGAAATGCTTCTGCTCACGCGTGACGAGGGTAGAGATGAAATAGCTGAGCGCCAGAGGCACGAGCATGAGGAGCGTGTAGTAGGATATCTGCTGGTGGTTCCAGTACACATTCAGTCCCGTTGCGATGAGCGTGACGATGAAGCCGGCGATATAACGTTTGCGATAACAGAGCAAGCAACCGCCGATGACGGCCGGCATGGTAGCCAGCACCCAGCCTTTGGTCACATGGCCGGCATCAATGATGATGAGGTTGTAGGAACCGAAGGCAAAGGCGACGGCACCTATCAGGCTCACCCAAGGGCTGCACCCGACGGCAAGCATGAAGACATAAAAGCCTATGAGCAAGAGCCACAGCACCGCGGTGGTGGCACCATTGAAGCCCACTTTCATCCATTGGGCCAGAGGGCGGAACACGCTCTTGGAGTCCACGCCGGAGGTGACATTATAGGGCATACCGCCGAACATACCGTTAGACCAATGACTCCACTCGCCG
This sequence comes from Paludibacteraceae bacterium, assembly GCA_017483945.1. Taxonomy (GTDB): domain Bacteria; phylum Bacteroidota; class Bacteroidia; order Bacteroidales; family Paludibacteraceae; genus Colicola. The sequence continues at coordinate 26,605 of JAFUUE010000048.1, forward strand.
GTCTGCTCGTGATACTCGCGCGCGTCGTGTCCCATGCCGGCGGCGCTGACCATGTCGCCCTGGGGCAACTGCTTGTCATCAAACACCTGCGGCGCAAAATATACCATTACCAAGGCCACAAAGACGGCAAGCACCATCAGGTGCGGCCATGTCTGCTGCCAGATTTGTTTCCAATCGATTGTCTTCATTCTATCGTTTGTCTTATCGGGTTGTGTTTTTATCTATTGTGAACATTTACGTTGTCGGTTGCCGTCCCTATAGCGGTACGCGAATCACCTACGAATCACTAACGAATCACTAATGAATCACTAATGATTGCCACGGTCCGCCCGGGTGTCTTGCGGGGAGGCGTCGGGGAGGGGAGGCTGCTGCGGGACGGGGATAGCGGGAAAGTCCTCGGCATAGGTCAGTTTGCGGTTGGCCTCCTCCCCCTCAACCAGGTAGATGGGGATATCGGGGCGGTAGTCGTGTACGACGCCGCAGTCGTCGGTAGCGGTGAGCTGCGAGGCCTGTGCGAGTGCCTGTGTGTAGGCATCGAGGACGACGGAGAGGCGGAATGCCTGGGGCGTCTGGGCGCGGCGCAGCTGCGGTCGCGGGGGGATAGCACAGAGGACACTGCCTTCGGAGACGGTATAGACCGTGTCGGTCACGGGCACAGTCACCGAGACGGCCTCATGCTCGTCCAGAGCGCGGCACACGCGAGAGAGGACCGCCTGACTGACAAAGGGTCTGGCGCAGTCGTGGAGGAGGATGTTGCACTCGGTTTCGGGGTGGGCACTGCGTATCTCCTGCAGGGCGCGCCAGCTGCTCTCCCAGCGCTCGCGTCCGCCGGCGATGAAGAGACGGACCTTGCGCCAGCCGCATGCCACGGCGATGAGGCGTGCCGTGTCCATATGCGCCTCCGGCATGACGACGGCCACCTCGTCGATGCAGTCGCAGGCCTCGAAAGCGGCGACGCATGTCTCGAAGACGGTGCGTCCGTCGGGGAGGATGCGGAACTGCTTGGGCAGTCCCGCTCCGGCACGCGTGCCGGAGCCTCCGGCCAATATGACAGCGATGGTTAACATGTCTCCTCTTGTATTATTTCCCAGTGACCTCCCTTGTTCGGTCCCACACGACGTATCACTCCGGCCGCCCGCAGCGCGGCTATCTGCTTCTCCACTGCACGCTTCGTAAGATGTAATTTATCAGCCAACTGCTGTGCCGTCACGCCGGGCATCTGCTTCATCCACGCCACTATTTGTACCGAACTTTTGCCGGTTTGTACCGAACTTTGTACCGAACTTTGCACCGTATTTTCTCCGCCATCACCCGCCAAGTGCGGACGTTGCCCTTGCCACCGGATATGGGTGTAACGGCTCTTCAGTTCGTTCTGCTCTCCCATCAGGATATTACGGAAGAAGAGTTCGAGGAACTCGGTTGTCCGCTCAATATGGGAGGCGTAATTCTCATAATTTGCCCGAACGAGCGCATTACGGAAGTACCAAGCATGTTCTTTGAAAGGTTCATTGTCTGCATATAGCCCCAAGGAGCGCAGGTACTTAATCGTAAAGACCGCCGTTGTGCGCGTATTCCCTTCGCGAAAAGGATGTATCTGCCATATCCCACTGACGAACTCCGCCATATGCCGCGCCACCTCAGGGAGCGGCAAGTGCTTATAAGAGAAGGCCTTCTCGCGGTCAAAGTCATACTCCAGCGTGCGTTTTATCCAATCGAACGGCGCATAGTTCACCGAAGCATTCTCCAACACCCACTCTTTCTTCGATATATTATAGTCGCGGAACTTACCGGCATGAGGAAGGACACCCGAGAAGATATGCCGATGTATATTAGCCAGTCCTGCGGGAGAGAAGACGAAAGAGGGGTCAGTCAGGAGCCGTTGTATCCGCAGCGAAGCACCGTCGGCTTCGTCCGTGCCCGCCTCCTCGGCGCGTCCCTCTTGGGTCTGGTAATAGGCGGTAATGCGCTGCTGCACCTCATTATCAGTTAGTTCACCCTCTATATGCTGCCGAGCCGTCTCGACCATATAAGCCGACGGACGCAGACCGTCCACCGCCTGCAAGCCGAAGGCCACCTGCCATGCATCCGCGCGGGCATGTTTATCGGGTTGTGCTATATGAAGATACTCGTCCAGAAACATGATGCAGAGTCAGTTTTTACAGTGCTGCTTTGAGGGCTTTGTCCACGATGTGGTGCATGTCATAATACTTGTATTCGGCGAGTCGTCCGCCGAAGAGGACGTTCGTCTCGCGGTCAGCGAGTGCACGGTAGTCCTCATAGAGGCGGCTGTTGCGGGC
>JAFUUE010000049.1 GCA_017483945.1 Paludibacteraceae bacterium
CGATGTCTTTGCGGGCTGCAACAACGGTAACCTTCGTACGCTCGACCTCACTGTTCCTTCCGGCTCGGAGAGCCAATACAAAGCTGCCGAAGGCTGGTGTGAGTTCTACGGCACATGCGACGGAGACGAAGCTGTTGATGAGGTACAAAGGGACAAAGTACAAAGTACGAAGGAGTTGCGCAACGGCACCATCATCATCCGTGTAGGCGATAAAGAGTACAACCTCCTCGGCGCACAAATCAGATAATGTGCTAACCTCTAAGAGTCCCGAATATCGGGACTCTTAGAGGACTAACCGAATAAATATAATAGTGAATTAATGACCCCCAAAACAACATGAAACAGATTTTACACTCTTTTCAGACGATGCTTGCGGTAGCAGCATTGCTATGTACATCCCTTCAAGTCAATGCCGTTGTGTTCGCAACCGGTGACTGCGGTGCAGAAGGCTCAAATTGTAAATGGTACATCGAGAGCGAGAAAGGCATCAATCAGTTGCGCATCTCCGGTACGGGACGCATGGCGGATTATGCGCATCTTGATGACTCTCCTTGGTTCTACGCTCAACCGATTAACGCCGGTTATTTCCGTACCGACTACGTAACCCGTATCGTGGTGGAGGAAGGCGTGACGCACATCGGTAGTCGTGCTTTCTGCGATTTCGAAAGGGTGACCAAAATCACGTTACCCAACACCGTGGAGAGTATAGGGGACTTAACTTTTTACCGCAATCCCGCCTTGGAGACGCTTACCCTCCCTTCCTCCACACACCTGACGTCTGTTGGGGCGGCACCTATAACCGGGTGCCCGTTATTGTCCACCATCACCGGCGCGGATGTAATAGATAACGGTTGGTACACCTATCCTGCAACCGAGCTGATAGCCTATCCCGCCGCGAGTGATGCCTACTCGTACACGATACTGGACGGCTGCCGACTGATCCGGCAACAGGCATTCAACTTCTCCCGACTCTACGAGGTCACGCTGCCGGCTTCGGTGGAGATGGTAAAATGGGCTGTCTTCGACGAACCTGTCAACCTGACCGATATCTACGCGCACCCGCTGACGTCACCGACATATGTGTTAGATATTATCCTCTTCCCTGTCAACTCCACTAAAACGGCTGCTGACATCAACCTGCATATCCATAAGGCGGCATATGACTCCTACTATTCCACAACAAAGTGGAGTGAAATGAATATCATACAAGACCTTGATTCCAATTCGGAGCAAGAAGGTGTGGAGCAAGTACAAAGGGACAAAGTACAAAGTACGAAGGAGTTGCGCAACGGCACCCTCATCATCCGTGTAGGCGATAAAGAGTACAACTTCCTCGGCGCAAGAATGTGATAAATAACCTAAACAAACATCCGATATGAAACGATTTTATGCCATTTTGACCCTCTGTTGTCTGATTGTACCGGTCATGCATGCTGTTGAGGGGGAAACGCCCGGTACATTTTCTGTCACCGTCACAGGTAAGAAGGTCGTGTTCTCGAAGGGGAACCTGCAGTATCAGGCATCTACCGACACATGGCGTTTCGCCGAAGAGCAGTATGACTTTGTCGGCAATGCGTCGCAGGGCAATGTCTATGAGCAAGGCACCAAGTCGGACAATGAGCAGATAGGAGAATCATACAGCGGCTGGATTGACCTCTTCGGCTGGGCGACCAATGGCCTCAACCGCCGCAATAACGCCTATAAACCCTATAGCACCTCCGATAACTATGCCGATTATATCATCTTTGGAGGTGCGAGTGAAGGCTTGGATGGTACCGGTCACAGCTCGGACTGGGGCATGAATTCCATCATCAACGGGGGTAATCGCCACCAACTATGGCGCACGCTTACGATGGCGGAGTGGAAATGCATCATCGAATCCCGCCCCAATGCAGCCAAACTCCGCCTTGTCGCGCGGGTGAACGGTGTGCCGTGCCTTATCCTCCTTCCCGATAACTGGACCATGCCGGAGGGAATGAACCTCAATTTCAGCAATATAAACTATACGGGCAATGAAATTAGTCTGGCACAATGGAGACGACTGGAACATAGTGGAGCCATATGCCTGCCCGCAGCTGGCATAAGAACCTACAAGGACGGCGAGCCTGTACTCAAAGCATTCACTACGGACGGATACTATTGGTCCGCTACTCCGACGACGGGTGAACGTGATGTCTTCGGGCTTCATTTCAACAGCAGTGCGATACAGGCGGATGATCGGTTTGAACGCTGTATCGGCGCCTCAGTCAGACTGGTGCGCGACTACGAAGGATTCATCTCCAATATGCCCCACTATAGAGCACTGAACGGACGGTTCTCTGTCAGCGACGAACAGCAGGTTACCTTCGCACAAGGCAATCTGCGTTATTGCGTGTTCAATAATTCCAACATGCAGTGGTTCTGCCCCGAAGGACAATGGGAAGCTGTCGGAGAGGACAATGTCTATGTCTCTTCCGCTTACAAAGGCTTAATTGACCTGTACGGTTGGGGGACAAGCGGATATAATGACAAATACCCCTATATGACCTCATCCGACAATACCCTTTACGGAGAGGGTAGCAATGACATCGCCGGAACGGACTACGATTGGGGGGAATATATCCCGATGATAAATGCTCATCGTACCGCTTCCGAACAATGGCGCACCCTCACTCAGGATGAGTGGGACTACCTACTCAACAGGCGCCCGAACCACGAACTGCTGCACACCCTGGGTACAGTCAATGATATGCACGGGCTTATCCTGCTCCCGGACGACTGGGTGCAGAACGGGCATCCGCTCCCTATGCTCGGGCCGAACGATTGGAGCAGTAATGACTATGGCTCGTGGAGTGAGATGGAGTCTTATGGTGCGGTTTTCCTCCCTGCTGCCGGAAGACATGACGGCGGCATCTCGCCGGACATGATAGCGGCTACCTTCAACAACAGCGGATTCTACTGGACCTCTTCTGCAAACATCGAAGACCTGCAGACTGCCTATGCCCTCTATTTCGGCATCAACGGCACCGAGGCCGTGCATGGCGCCATAGCGGACTTCGTCAACCGCTCCAATCATTGCAGCGTCCGTCTGGTTCGCAATGCCGGTACCATGGGCGTGGAGAATGTACCAAGTGACAAAGTGCAATGTGCCAAGTTCCTTGAGAACGGACAACTCTATATCCTTCGTGACGGCAAAGTCTTCAACCTCCAAGGTGTACGAATACAGTAAAATTTTACTATTAACTTTTAATAATTAAATCGTATGAAAAAACTATTTACTTTTATGCTGACAGCTCTGATGCTGATAGCAAGTGCAAA
>JAFUUE010000050.1 GCA_017483945.1 Paludibacteraceae bacterium
AAGGAAGGTGTTTTCTCTTGGTGGAAAGGACAGTTGCACATGTAGCCGGAGCCGGACTTCTTGAGCGTAAGAAAGTCAGAGGCTACCTCGGCCATGTCCACGCGGGAGAGGACTTCTTCTATTTCGTGCTGTGGAATCATTGGAGAATGGACTGATAACCGGCTACACCGTATATCTTTATAATGAACGCGCCCTCGCACACGCGCGTGTTCTCCAGACGATTTGCCAGAGAAAGTAGCTGCTTATGCTCTACATCATAGAGGGCGATGATCACCTGCTCGACGATTGAGAATTTGAGAGCGATAGGAGTATGCTCCGGATGAGCCTCGTCCGTGCCAATACGCCAATCTGTAAGCGACCGGAGGAGTTCAGACATGGGAACATAGCCCTCCTTTTCAAAAGCTGCGCGACAGTAGAATGTGACTTCCACCAAATGGGTGAAGCCAATCCTTGCTAAGCGTTGGTTCTGCGTAGGCTTGACCTCTGCCAGAATGAGTGTCTGATCCATAACTTAGCCCTCCGCCGGAAATACATCGTAAATCTTACAGCGTGTCCGCTTAATAAAGCATTGCCCTTCAGCGTTCCATGAAGCGAACTGCTTGGAGCGCGAAGTGAAAGTAACACCATCGGGGAGAGTAGAACTAAAATCCATAGCTACTTGCCCAACCATGCGCTGCACATACAGCGGTTTACCGTGTTTGAAGAATACTCCGGTGAACTCAACGTCCTCACCAAACCGCTTAATTTGCTTCGACCACTCGTCAAAATGACGAAGATTGATACTTTTTTTACTCATAAGTGCATATTTTTACTAAAAAATTCAAAAAAATCACTTTTTTCTTGCATATATCAAAAAAAAGTAGTAATTTTGCGGCTGCAAAGGTACAATAAAAAATTGATATGTACAAATAATTACGCATAATTTTGCAAAAAATGTGTAATTTTAATTGCGAAAATGCAATTTTGTACGCGAAAAGTACCTTGTTAATGATAATAAATTGAAAATCGTATAGGCTATGTACAACGGAAAAGTTGTCAAAGCGTTGCTCGCAGCTAAGGGCTTAAAGGGCACGCAACTCAGTAATTACCTCTTTGGCGATCCTCGCCGCTCATTGACCCCATTATGCAATGAAGGAGTGAACCCCGGTGTTAACGTACTGGAGAAGATGGCGCAATTCTTGGAAGTATCAACCGATGCTTTCTTTACCCCTACGGAAGAGTTGCCGGACATCAATGAGTTACTGACCAAGCAGGCTGCACCGTCACCGGAGAAATTAGAGCAGCTTGACAACGTAGATGAACTGCTCCGATTGAAGGATGAGCAGATCCATCTCTTAGAGGACAGGATCAAGGCTCTAGAAAGCCTCAATGATACCTACCGTAGAGAGAGGGAGTTAGCCACAAAGAAATGACCCGAAACCGGTGGTTCCGAGTGTCATTTTTTGAAGACGATTTCACCAAAAACTGATAAGAGTAATTTTTATAATATTATATATTATACAGGCGATTTTTGAGACCAAAAATCTCGTCAAATTCTCGCCAACAAGTGCCAAAAATGGCCTAAAATGATAATAAACTGAATTTATAAACCGTTCTAAATCAACGAGTTACAATTCTGGCTCTCAGGTTCGCAGGGTCGTTGGAACGAAGAAACATATGATTTCAATTTGTGTTGGATAAGCGATACAGAATTATTGGTATCTGCCATTTCTTCTGGGAATAGTGGTATATATGGCTGTGCCGGTGGTTATAGGGCTACAGACCTCGCTCCATGGTCAACCCCTGTTTATTACAAATTAAAGTTCACCATTCAATAATTGCATACACCATGATTAATAAAGAAAAAATTGCACAAAAAGCCCCTATTACGTATAGGCTTCGAGGAAGCGAAGCAATAAGCAGCCGATAGAGCTGGTTATTGATGCAGCAGAGAACGCGGTGTAAAGATTATACCTGTTTGCTCTTATTCCCAAAGGATAATGTGCCGGAAGGACGAATATACAGACATGCTATGAAAATCTATACCTCTACATATATTTCACCATTAGGTGCCATCGTGATAGAAAGCGACGGAGAGACCTTAACAGGATTGCGGTTCGAGGAGAGCCAAACGGGCACGATGGAGAAAATAATAAAAGCAGATGACACGGAGATTCCTGTTATAACGGAAGTGCGGAAATGGCTGGATGATTATTTTGCAGGGAAGGAGCCGCGAAATGTACCGAAACTTAATCCACAGGGCACGGCTTTTCTGCGGAAAGTATGGCAGGCGCTCCTAACGATTTCTTACGGCAGGACAATCACCTACGGCGAGTTGGCACGACTCATCGGCTGTCGTTCGGCGCAGGCGGTAGGGCAAGCCGTCGGACATAATCCGATAGCGTTGATTATTCCTTGTCATAGAGTTGTAGGCGCCAACGGTGCGTTGGGCGGATATGCCTTTGGCGTGGAACGGAAGAGAAAGCTGCTGGAGCGGGAAGCGAGATAAAAGCGTCCTTAGGGCGCTTTTTTCGTGTTATGCCGTGTGGAGTGATGTCTGTTGGATTGGGCTTGAGCTTGTTGTCGGGCTTTGGCTTCGCGCATCATGCGGACGAACTCCAGGAGGTAGGGCGGAGGAGTGCCTTCTTCGAGCATGTCATGAATCATGGCTTCCACAGCCAGGTCATCCTCCGGGTCGGGGAGGGGACGGCCCTTGAGGGGAGATTCCGAAAGGTCAGGAGATGGTGTGCGGGAGGATACGGCGCTCTTTTTGCGCCCGAATGTAGGTGAATTTTTGGCGGGAGTTTTCTTCGCGGGTTTCTCCATGACGGGGCGTAAGTCGTCCATCGGGGCTGCAAAGTGATTACGCGCCTGCAGGAGCGATTCGGAGGAGGCCACCGCGTCGGGGCGGAACGAGCGCATCAGGTGTATCTTCTCGTGCAGGCCGAGGAACAAATCGCTGAGCAACGGTTCAAAGTCCGCCACGTCACCTTTGTTCTTGCTGCGGCAGGGGTGGGTTGAGACTTGTTGTGCCATGTCCTCGAGCAACGGTACAAAATACTGCGCCGCCGCACACAACCGTTGCTGCAGACGCGCTGTGTTGCCGGATAGGAGTAGGCGTTGCAGTTGCGGGCGGAACTTCTCCGCCACCGATTGCCACTCGGCAAACGTCGGCCCGAGGCCCTGTAGGAAAGGCAGAGCCGGCGCGTTGAACGAGACGGTCTTGCCTACCAACTTGCACATCTGTTCCTGCAGCGACAGCATGCGGCGGAAGTCAAACAGGGTGGTGAACAGCTGGATTTCATACTCCTTCCGTGCGGTCGGAAGAGACTGACTGACAGCGTCCATGGAGGGCTGCCCGCCGGTGTATTGGATGACGGAGGCGTCGTTCCCGAGTGCCACATGTTGTAGTGGTGTGGAGAGCACGATGCCCTCCAGCGTGCGGCAGCGCGATAGGGCCACATAGACTTGTCCCGCGGCGAAGGCGCGCGCAGCGTCGATAATGACCCGGTCGAAGGTCAGCCCCTGGCTCTTGTGTATCGTGACGGCCCAGGCCAGGCGGAGGGGATACTGGAGGAACGCGCCGAGTTCGTCCTCGCTAATCTTGCCGGTCTTCTCGTCCTCGCGGTAGCGGATGTTCTTCCACTCCATGCGCTCGACCTCGATGTCGCCATCCTCGCACTGCACGATGATGCGGGCCTCGTCGAAGCGGGTGATGACGCCGATCTTGCCGTTGTAGAAGCGCCTGGGCTTGCGGTCGTCGTTGCGCACGAACATCACCCGTGCGCCCACTTTGAGCGTGAGTGTCTCCTCGGTCGGGTAGATATTCTCAGGGAAGTCGCCGTCGATGTCCGCGGTGAACAGCCGTTGTGCGCCGGGCAGTTGGCTGAGTTCGCGGTCGTTGAGTTCGTCCGCCGCTCGGTTATGCGTCGTGAGCGTGATATGAAAGTCCTCGTCGGTATTGTGGAAGTGCGGGTTATACCGTGTGTTGAGCAGCGCCATGCTCTCCGCGCTGAGTCGGTTCTCGCGCACTTCGTTGAGCAGCCGGACGAACTGCTCGTCCTGCTGGCGGAAGACATGGTCCAACTCCACGTACACGGGGCGAAGCTCCCGCATCACGCCGGCCTGAAAGAAGTAGGGACCGGCGTAGTACTTGCTCATCGCCTCCTCGTCGTCGCCCCGCGTGACTACGGGCGCGAGTTGAAACAGGTCGCCGATCATCACCACCTGAACGCCGCCAAAGGGGATGTCCCTCCGGTATTTGTAGCGCCGTAGCACTGCGTCAATGGCGTCTAGCACGTCGGCGCGGACCATACTAATCTCGTCGATGACGAGCATCTCCAGGTGGTAGAGCATGTTGCGTTTGCGCTGCGTAAGGCGTTGCTCGGCAAACAGTTGCTTGTAGGACTGGGGCGTGGGGATAAGTGTGCGGACGGGCAGTTGGAAGAAGGAGTGGATAGTCATTCCTCCGGCGTTGATGGCTGCCACGCCGGTTGGCGCCACGACTGCCATGTTCTTCGGCGATTGCTCCCGCAGTTTGCGCAGGAAGGTGGTCTTGCCCGTTCCGGCCTTGCCGGTGATGAACATCGGCCTGTTGGTGTGCAAGGCAAACTCCTCTGCCAGGTAATATGGCAGGGACTGTTCCTTATCGTGTGCTGTGGAAGTCATGGTGTATAAGTGTATTTGTCGGTAGATGCTCCGCGAATAACCTATTTTGCGCTACAAAATTACTGATATTTTTTGAGATATGCAAATCAATCTGCATTTTTAGGTGCAGATTTGTGTTTTGCGCGCATGCGTGCGATACCTTGCCTCTATGGATGATGCAGGGATATAAAAAGCCCCTCCGGACGATGTGGCAGTCCGAAGGGGTGCGGTTCTCTCGGAGAGGCAACTTAAAGCCTGCGGGGAGAGTTGTGGTGCTTTAGCGCGTGCATTACATCATGCCGCCCATGCCGGGATTGGGCATTGCGGGTGCGGGCGTGTCTTCCTTGATGTCGGTGATGACGCACTCGGTGGTGAGGAACATGCCTGCGATGCTGGCGGCGTTCTCCAGTGCCACGCGTGTCACCTTGGCGGGGTCAACGACGCCGGATGCTTTGAGGTTCTCGTAGATGTCCTTGCGTGCGTTGTAGCCGAAGTCGCCCTTGCCGGCGCGGACCTTGTCCACAACGACGGCGCCTTCCTTGCCTGCATTGACCACAATCTGGCGCAGCGGCTCCTCAACGGCGCGGCGTATAATCTCGATACCGGTCTGTTCGTCCTCGTTCTCGCCGTGCAGACCTTCCAGCGCCTCTTGTGCGCGGATGTATGCCACGCCGCCGCCCGGGACGATACCTTCCTCGATAGCTGCGCGGGTTGCGCTAAGTGCGTCGTCCACGCGGTCTTTCTTCTCCTTCATCTCCACCTCGCTGGCTGCTCCGACATTGAGTTGGGCAACGCCTCCGGCGAGTTTGGCCAGACGCTCCTGCAGTTTCTCCTTGTCGTAGGTGGACTTGGTAGCTGCAATCTGGGCCTTGATTTGTGCCACGCGTGCCGCGATGGCCTCCTTGTCACCGGCGCCGTTGACGATGGTGGTGTTGTCCTTGTTGATAGTGATGGACTCGGCGGTGCCCAGCATGTCAAGGGTGGCAGCCTCCAGTTTGATGCCCTTCTCCTCGCTGATGACGGTGCCTCCGGTCAGGATAGCGATGTCCTCAAGCATCTCCTTGCGGCGGTCGCCGAAGCCAGGAGCCTTCACGGCACATATCTTCAGTTGTGCACGCAGCCGGTTAACGACCAGTGTGGTCAGGGCTTCGCTGTCCACATCCTCGGCGATGATGAGCAACGGACGGCCGCTCTGTACGGCGGGCTCGAGCACGGGGAGCAGCTCTTTGAGGTTGCTGATTTTCTTGTCGTAGAGCAGGATATAGGGCTTGTCCATCTCGACCTCCATGGTCTCGGTGTTGGTCACGAAGTATGGGCTGATATAGCCGCGGTCGAACTGCATACCCTGTACCACGTCGATGGTGGTATCCATGCCCTTGGCCTCGCCGATAGTGATGACGCCGTCTTTGGAGACCTTGCGCATGGCGTCGGCGATGAGGCGGCCTATCTCGGCGTCGTTGTTGGCGCTGATAGTGGCGACCTGCTCAATCTTGTCGAAGTCGTTGCCGACCATCTCGGACTGCTCCTTGATGTTGGCTACGATGGCGCTGACGGCCTTGTCAATACCGCGTTTGAGGTCCATCGGGTTGGCTCCGGCTGCTACGTTCTTCAGTCCGACGCCCACGATAGCCTGCGCGAGGACGGTGGCGGTTGTGGTGCCGTCGCCGGCCTGGTCGCCGGTCTTGCTGGCCACTTCCTTGACGAGTTGTGCGCCGAGGTTCTCGGCTGCATCTTTCAGTTCAATCTCTTTGGCTACGGTCACGCCGTCCTTGGTGATGTGCGGAGCTCCGTATTTCTTGTCAATGATGACGTTACGGCCTTTGGGGCCGAGAGTGACCTTGACGGCGTTAGCCAGTTGGTCCACACCGCGCTTGAGCGATTCGCGAGCTTCGGTGTTGTATGTGATTTCTTTTGCCATAGTCGGAATATTTAAAGATTGTAGATTATTTTACGATTGCGAGGACGTCACTCTGGCGCATGATGAGCAACTTCTCTCCGTCCAGTTCCAGTTCGGTACCGCTGTACTTGCCGTAGAGCACTTGGTCGCCCTCGGCGAGCACCATTTTCTCGTCCTTGGTACCCTCGCCGACGGCGATGACTTCGCCGCGTAACGGTTTCTCTTTTGCGCTATCGGGGATGATGATGCCTCCGATGGTCTTCTCTTCTGCAGCTACGGGGCGGATAAGCACCCGGTCTGCCAATGGTTTTACTTTCATGATGGTATGTTGTTTTAGTGTTGATATCTGTTCTGCGGCTGTGTGCCGCGCTTACCGATAGGGAATATACAACCTTTGTGCCAAAGTCATGTTGGCAGTCGCCGTCTGCCATTTTGGCAGTCTCGGCCAGTGTCGGTCAGCGGGCTTCCGGGGCTTCGTTCGGGGGCTTGTTGCGTTTATTCCGACAAAAAAACGCCCGACCTCTTGCATATATGCGATTTTTGTTGTACCTTTGCATGCTTATTCGGGTGTATCGTGCCCGAAAACGGGGCAATCGGTGTTTTATAACAACGGAATAAACTAAATAATATATACAATTATGGCAAAGAAAGATTTCAAGAAAGAAGACGAGCAACTGGAGAACGTCAACGAAGCCTTGTCCTCCTCGGCTCAATGGTTTGTTGACCACAAGGACCTGCTGACTTGGTGTGTGGCGGGTGTGCTGCTCGTGGTGATTATCGTGATGGCAGTCAGCGCGTTTGTCGTTAAGCCCAACAAGGAGGAAGCCGCCAACAAGAATGCGCTGGCAGAGGCTTATTTCGTGCAGGGCGACTACGCTCATGCCCTGGACGGCGATAAGGCGGAGTGCGAAGGCTTCCGTCAGGTCGCTAAGGACTACAGCCTGTATCAGGAGGGCAAACTGGCCGCTCTCTACGCGGGCGTATGTTCCTATGAATTAGGCGAGTTGGAGGATGCTGCCAAGTATCTGGGCAAGTTCTCCGCTGACGATGTGAATATCGGTCCGGCGGCCGCGATGCGTCTGGGCGACGTATATGTGGAGTTGGATGAGTACGGCAAGGCCGTCAAGGCTTTTGACCAGGCTGCCGCTTCCGAGAACGAGTTCATCGCGCCTATGGCCCTGAAGAAGAAAGGCTTGGTTCTGCTGGAGCAGGACAACAAGAAGGGCGCACTCAAAGCCTTCGAGACTATCAAGAAACACTACCCTCAATCGTCTGAGGCGCAGGATATTGACAAGTATATATCGCTGGCCAAATGACAACGGACTTGTCTCAATATGATGCGAATCAATTGCCTAACGCTGACGTGTTGAAACGTCAGCGTTATGCTATTGTAGTGGCAGACTGGAACAGCGACATCACGTTCGCCATGGCGCAGGGTGCGATAGACACCCTCACGAAGCATGGCGTGCCTGCGAGTAATGTGTATCTGACTCATGTGCCCGGCACGGTCGAGTTGACCTATGCTGCGGCGCGTTGGATGAATGATATAGTCAGCTGGCCTCGTCCCGATGCCATCATCGTTATCGGCTGCGTCATCCAGGGCGATACGCCACACTTTGACTATGTGTGTCAGTCGGTTACGCAGGGTGTAGCGAAGCTGAATGCCAAAGGGTACATACCGGTGATATTCTCCGTGCTGACGACGCTCGACAAGCAGCAGGCGCTCGACCGCGCCGGTGGGCGACTGGGCAACAAGGGCGTAGAGGGAGCCGTGACGGCCATGCAGATGGCTAATCTGCGGTGGGACGATTTAGACCGGTGAGTTTTCGTCTGAACTCTAAGCGGATGGGTAATCCCAATAAGTAACAAGCATGAAAGTCTATAAGTTCGGTGGCGCTTCGGTACGGGATGCGGCAGGCGTTCGCAACCTGCATCGTATTCTCTCGACGGAGTCGGGGGAGTTGTTGCTCGTCGTGTCTGCGATGGGCAAGACGACCAACGCGCTCGAGCAGGTGGTGGAGGCGGTGTGGCGACGTGAGCGGACGCAGGCGCGGACGCTGTGGCAGGCCATCGTGGACCGCCATCGGGCTATTGCGGACGAGTTGGGACTCGGCGCGGAGACAGATGCGATAGCCTATGTGGCGCCGCTGGCTGCCGAGTGGCTGGAGGCTCCGGAACCGCCTGCCGACTACGATTTTCTCTACGACCAACTGGTCAGCCTGGGGGAGATACTCTCCACACGTATCGTCAGTGCCTATCTGGCTTCGCAGGGTATTGACAACCAGTGGCTTCTGACGCCGGATGTGCTTCGGACAGATGCGGTGTATCGTGATGCGAATGTTGACGCAGGGTCGTCTGAAAGGCTTATTCGTAATACTCTCAACCCCTCCAAGCATCTCTGGATTGCGCAGGGGTTCATAGGCGGAACGGAGCAGGGATACAGGACGACGTTGGGGCGCGAAGGGTCGGACTATACGGCCGCGCTGATGGCCAACATGCTGGATGCGGAGTCGGTCACGATATGGAAAGATGTGCGGGGCATATACAATGCGGACCCGCGTCTGGTGGCAGACACGACGCTGATACCGGCGCTCAACTATTTCGACGCCGTGGAGCTGGCCTATAGCGGCGCGCAGGTGATTCACCCGAAGACGATACGACCGCTGGAGAACAAGCGGATACCGCTCTATGTGCGCTGTTTCGCCGACACGGACGCGTCCGGTTCGGTCATCAACGCCGATGCGCCGAAGCTGGAGAACCTGCCGGTCTATATATGGCGTAAGAACCAGGTACTCATCACAATGCGTGCCAAGGACTTCGGCTTCATACTGGAGGAGAGCCTGAGTGACATCTTCGCTATCATACGCCGCTACCGGCTGAAGGTCTCCCTCATCCAGTCCTCAGCCGTAACGATATCGGTGTCAGTGGATAAGACCCGTAATGTGGACGAGGCGATACGATGCCTGAGCGAGCGCTACAGCGTGACTTATAATGTCGGACTGGCCCTATTGACCATACGCGGTACGACGCCGGAGAACCTGGAGCGCGCGAAGGCGGGGCGGGAGATACTGCTCTGCCAGACGACGCGACGCACGGCGAAGCTGTTAGTCAAAGAGGATGAGGCCCTTAAACACGTATAAAACACGGGACTAACCTACTATTACTACTCAATAGAACACAAAATTAAATACAATCATACTATATGAAACCTACATTATTTATCTTGGCTGCCGGTATGGGCAGCCGTTATGGAGGACTGAAACAGATTGACGGTCTGGGCCCCAACGGCGAGACCATCATGGACTACAGCGTCTTCGACGCGATGCGTGCCGGCTTCGGCAAGGTCGTCTTTGTTATCCGCAAGGACTTCGAGGAGGATTTCCGCCGCGTGATTGTCAGCAAGTATGCAGACAAGGTCCCCTGCGAGATATGCTTCCAATCAATAGACAAGGTGCCGGCCGGCTGCTCCTATACGCCGGAGCGCAAGAAGCCCTGGGGCACGAACCACGCGGTGCTGATGGGCAAGGACCTGATACACGAGCCGTTTGCTGTCATCAACGCCGATGATTTCTACGGCAAGGAGTCCTTCGAGGTGTTGGCCGCTTTCCTCAAGAGCGTAGAGGGCCGGCAGGGCGAGTACTGCATGGTCGGCTATCGCGTGGCTAACACGCTGAGCGAGAACGGCTCCGTGAGCCGCGGCGTATGTGCTACGGATGCCGAAGGCTACCTGACCGACGTGGTGGAGCGCACCAGTATCGAGGAGGTCGGCAACGCCATCGTCTATAAGGACGAGCAGGGGCAGGACGTCCGTATCGCGCCCGAGACACCCGTGTCGATGAATATGTGGGGCTTCACGCCGGAGTATTTCCAATACACCGAGGAGGCGTTCCGACTGTTCCTGCAGGCGCATGGACAGGAGCTGAAGTCGGAGTTCTATATCCCGACCCTGGTCAACGACCTCATTGTGGCGGGCAAGGCCTCGTGCAAGGTGCTGGACACGCCCGCTAAGTGGTTCGGCGTGACCTATGCCGAGGACCGTCCTCAGGTGGTGATGAAGATTAACGAACTTATTCACAAAGGGGTATATCCCGAAAAACTGTTCTGATTATGGCACGTATCTTAGTGACCGGAGGCACCGGCTATATCGGTTCGCACACCGTGGTCGAGCTTATGCAGCAGGGCTACGATGTGCTCATCGTGGACAACTTGAGCAACTCCAACATCGAGGTGCTTGACGGTATTGAGCAGATTGTGGGCAAGCGCCCGGACTTCTGCCGGATGGATTGTCTGGACTACCCGGGCATGGACCGGCTGCTGTCTCAGTACAGCGACATACGCGGCGTCATCCATTTCGCCGCCAGCAAGGCCGTCGGCGAGTCCGTGGAGAAGCCGCTGCTCTATTACCGGAACAATATCGGCTCGCTGGTCAACCTGCTCGAGTTGATGCGCGCGCACGCAATCAATAATATTGTCTTCTCTTCCTCCTGCACGGTCTATGGTCAGCCCTCGGCGGAGCATCTGCCCGTGGACGAGACGGCGCCGATACAGAAGGCGCTGTCCCCCTATGGCAATACCAAGCAAATCAACGAGGAGATTATACAGGACGAGGCGCATGCAGACAAGTCGCTGCATGCCATCATCTTACGCTACTTTAACCCCGTCGGGGCGCACCCGTCGGCCCTGATAGGCGAACTGCCTAACGGCGTGCCGAACAACCTCATGCCCTTCGTCACGCAGACGGCCGCCGGACTCCGCCAGAAGCTGCGCGTCTTCGGCGACGACTACAACACGCCGGACGGCTCCTGCATACGCGACTATATCTACGTCGTGGACTTGGCCAAGGCACACGTGAAAGCCGTGGAGCGCATGCTCGCGGAGACGGCCGAGGAGCAGGTGGAGATATTCAACCTCGGAACGGGTAGGGGACTGAGTGTCTTGGAGATACTGCGTACCTTCATCCGCGTGACCGGCGTTGATATTCCCTACGAGATTGTCGGCCGCCGCGAGGGCGACATCGAGCAGGTGTGGGCCGAACCGCACAAGGCCAACACCGTCCTCGGATGGAAGGCCGACACACCCGTGGAGGACGTGCTCCGCTCGGCATGGAATTGGGAGAAACACCTACGTGGAATCAAATAAGACGCTGCAATGAACCTCTATCCCCTGTTGTTTAAGCCCATCTACTGCCCCAAGATTTGGGGCAGCGAGTCATGGCAGTTGTCTGCCTACGGCGACCTGCTCTCCGAGGTGGAGAACGGCTATCTGGCGGAGAACACCCTGCCGGAACTCATGGAGATATACATGGACGAACTCGTCGGCGGGCAGGTCTATGAGCGCTACGGCACCCGCTTCCCGCTGCTCTTCAAGTTCATCGACGCGCAGGATGACCTGAGTATTCAGGTCCATCCTGCTGACAGTGAGCCCGGCTTCGGCGGCAAGACGGAGATGTGGTACGTGACGGAAGCGCAGCCCGGGGCGCAGATTGTCATGGGCTTTGCCCAAGACACCACGGCCGAGGAGATACAGGCGCGTCTGGCGGACGGGACGTTGAGCGAGCTGATGCAGCACACGCCCGTGGTCAAGGGTGACGTGGCTTTTATCCCCGCGGGGCGCATCCATGCCCTCTGCCGAGGGACGCGCGTGGCGGAGATTCAGCAGAACAGCGATACCACCTATCGCCTCTATGACTACGACCGCCGCGATGCGCAGGGCAATGCACGTCCGCTGCACCTGAAGGAGGCGCTGCAAGTGCTTGACTATAAGCATACCGAGCAGCCGCTGACGCCTTACGCCGTGCCCGCGAACGGGGCGGTCAATCTGGCGGATGACCCGCATTTCACGACCAACATGCTGGCGTTTGACCGCCTTATCGAGCGCGATTATGCGCCGCTGGACTCCTTCGTCGTCTATATGTGCGTCGAGGGCGAGGTGGAACTGACTGCGCTGGATGCCGAGCCGGACCTTGCCGTGGTGAACGTGCCTGCCGGTACGACCGTCCTCCTGCCTGCATCGCTCAACGATATACGTCTGCGTCCGACGACCCCCTCCGCCAAGCTGCTCGAGGTCTATCTATCCGCCCCCCAAGCATAACCCGCCCGCAAGCATAACCCGCCCCGCAAGCATAACCCGCCCGCAAGCATAACCCGCCCGCGACTCCTGGGACGCCCGCGACTCCTGGGACGCCTGCGACTCCTGGGACGCCTGCGACTCCTGGGACGTGAAGCGATTAAGGCGCACCGAGAATGTCCGGTGGACATTCGAAGGAGTAAATGCGCCGCGCGAGTCTGCGGAGCAGACATAGAACTCCTTATCGGCTCGCCCGCGGATGCGCCCACAAGGCGCACCAACTAACAGACTTGGAACAACCCGTACAAATCCGTAGCAATCCTAGACATTGTCCGTACCAAATCCGTACCGCATGGGTGCCCGAAACATATCTATACGCATGAAAAAACTATTTATCCTCTTGACCCTGTCGGTGGCGCTCTGTGTGCAGGCGGCCGAGCAGATTACGATTGCGCAGTTCCTCACCTATGCTGACACGGAGACGACCTATCGGCTCCGAGGTGCTGTGTGCAATATAACCAGCACATACTATGGCAATTTCACGCTCCGCGACGCCACGGGCTGCTCTATCGCCGTCTATGGCACCCTGAATGCCGCGGGTCAGGCCTATCAGTTCGCCTCGCTGGGCGTGCAGGAGGGCGACACCATCACCCTGGAGGGCGTCTATTTCCTCTACAATGGCGTCACGCCCGAGATTGTGAACGCGCAGTATATCTCGCACGAACATCCCGCCGAAGTGTGGGTGCCGGTGCCCGTCAGCATCAGCGACTTCATCGCCCTCAACGACGGCCGGCGCTATATCCTGACGGGCGTGGTGACGAATATCGCAAGCGCCACCTATGGCAACCTCACCATCGAGGACGAGACGGGCAGCATCTATGTCTATGGCCTGACCGACGCGAACGGCACCTATAGGAGCTTCAGCGGCTTGGGCATACAGGAGGGCGACACGGTGACCATGACCGGCGTCTATCAGTTCTACCTGAATACCACTCCCGAGGTGACCTCGGCGCGCTATATCTCGCATCGCCATCCGCAGTCCGGGCCGACACTATCGACCGTGGATTTTGACAGGGATTTTGCGCAGGGATGGGATCCCTGGATAGGGCATACCCTCACGTTCACCAACGATTTCTACCTCTGCAACGTCAGCGGCAACGTGATTGCGCCGCATCGTCTGCGCAGCCCCGAGGAGTACGGAGACCAAGGCACGACCGCATATGAGGAGGCCCTGACTGCCAATACGCATGACAGTTGCGTGGTGGCGGGACTGAACTTCGCCGCGGGATGTCGCCCCGGAACGATTATCCGCGGACTGACGGCCACGGTCACGGAGGCGCATAACCTGCAGGCGGTGCAGGCGGAGGAGATTATCTATAACGAGCTGCCGACTGCCGTGCCCGAC
>JAFUUE010000051.1 GCA_017483945.1 Paludibacteraceae bacterium
AAGCTTGCATACTTACATCCCAACCGCTTCACACCGGACGCGAATGTGCCTAAGAAATATGGTATCGACCCCGATAAACCTTACTTCCTGATACGCTTTGCCAAGTTGAATGCGCATCATGACAATGGCGTCAACGGCATCTCCACGGCTATCGCGGAGCAAATCGTGCGCCTCCTGGCTCCCAAGGGGCATATCTATATCACCTCCGAGCGGGCGTTGGAGCCGCAGTTTGAGCAGTACCGCCTGCATATTAACCCCTTGGACATCCATCATGTCATGGCTTTCGCTACATTGTACATCGGGGATAGTCAGTCCATGGCCGTGGAGGCTGCCATGTTGGGAGTGCCGAGCCTGCGTTTCAATGACTTTGTGGGCAAGAAGAAAATCGGCGTGATGGAGGAACTGGAGCATGCCTACGGGCTGACTTATGGCATCAGTTCGCACGAGCCGGAGACCCTCTATGCCAAAATTAACGACTTGTTGGCCATGCCCCGCCTGCGTGAGGACTTTCAAGCCCGTCGCCGCAAGATGCTCGCCGACAAGATTGATGTCACTGCCTTCCTCACGTACTTCATCGAGAACTACCCTCAATCTGCGAAAGCCGCAAAAGCCCCCGATAACAATTTCTGGGGACGATTCAGATAAAAAAAAGGAAAAAAGTGTATATTTTACTTGCATATCTCGATAGAAAAGTGTAACTTTGCGTCATGTTTCCTGAAAACAAGGAAGAATTGAAAGGAAGTTTCCCTGTTTTGAGAACCAAATCCTTGGGTTATGGCAAGAAAAGAGTTGTTCAAATCACTAATCGCACTGAGTCAGGCGGAGTTGCCGTTTAAACGAATAGAACGCGAGACCACCCTGCCGGTACAGCCGGAACTGATAATAACGGTGCCTGGTGTGCGGCGTGCCGGCAAGTCATCGTTGCTGATGTTAGCCGTGAATAAACTATTGGCTTCGGGGGTAAAGCGCGAACAAATTCTCTGGGTGAACTTCGACGATGAGCGGTTGAACGGTATGCCGACGGCTGAGTTAGATGAAGTGCTGCAAGCCTATCGGGAGATGTTTCCGGAGATAGACATGAAGGAGGTGTATATGTTCTTTGATGAGATACAGAGCATCGCCGGTTGGGATTTGTTTGTGCTGCGTGTCTTTAAGTCGTATTGTCAGCATGTATATGTGACGGGCAGCAACGCCAAACTGCTATCTTCTGAGATATCCACGGCTCTACGCGGATGGACGCTTGATTATGAGATGTTGCCGCTGAGCTTCAGTGAGTTGTGCCTATTCAAAGGGATAGATGCACATAGTTATCTGGAGAGCAACAAGGCCAAACGGTATGCCGCAATGGAGGAGTATATACATGGAGGTGCATTCCCCAAGGTGGCCTTGACAACTGATAAATCGATGAAACTGCGTCTGCTGCAAGGGTATTTCAATACAATGCTATTTCGGGATTTAGCAGAACGTCATAAGATAAAAAATATAGAGGCCTTGCGCTATTTCTTGAAGCGCGTAATGCTCAACCTGACCAAGACAACATCGATAAACGCAATCGTGAATGATATGCGTTCCGGTGGCGTCTCGGTAAGTAAAGACGACCTGTATAACTGGGCAGACTGGGCTGTGGAGGCCTATATGTTTGTGCGCTATCCGAAATACAGCCCATCGCTGGTAAAGGAGAATCAGTCGCTGCGAAAATACTATGTGATAGACACGGGAATGCGCCAGGCTGTGCTGATGCCCCAATCGGAAGATAAGGGTAAGTTGCTGGAGAACATCGTAGCCTTGGAACTCTTCCGGCGTCGCGGTGTGAACCGGAAGATGTTCTACTGGCAAGATGGGCATGAATGTGACTTTGTCGTGCAACGGGATGATTACGTGGAGGAACTGATACAGGTTACATGGGATATGACTGATGAGGATACGCGCAAACGTGAGATTGACGGTTTGATAGAGGCTGCAAAAGGAACTAAGTGCCGGAAGCTTACTATCGTGACGCGTGAACGGCACGAGGTCGTAGAGCAAGATGGACTTCGGATTGAAGTCGTTGGAATAGAGGACTGGCTGTGTCGTGAAGGGTAGTCGCAATCAAATCGGCTCCGGGCAAACTCGTTGCCGAGGTGGAATACGAAGGCATGATGCAGGAGGAGATAGAGAGAAGATTCATGATGTATATATGATACGAATACTGACTATTATCGGCGCGAGGCCGCAGATTATCAAAGCCGCGGCTATTTCAAGGGCGGTGCGCCAGACGTTTGCCGACCGGATTGAGGAGCACATCCTCCATACCGGCCAGCATTATGACACCAACATGTCCGAAGTCTTCTTCCGCGAACTCGGCATACCCGAGCCGGACTATAACCTGCACGTCGGCAGCGGATTGCATGGCGAGCAGACGGCCAAAATCATCGAACGG
The DNA here is from genome assembly GCA_017483945.1 of Paludibacteraceae bacterium. Classification (GTDB taxonomy): domain Bacteria; phylum Bacteroidota; class Bacteroidia; order Bacteroidales; family Paludibacteraceae; genus Colicola. The sequence goes on from JAFUUE010000051.1 coordinate 2,420, forward strand.
CTGGAGCAGGTGCTCACTGCAACGCACTATGATGGAGTCATCGTCTATGGAGACACCAACTCCACGCTGGCCGCGGCCGTGGCGGCCGCCAAGATGCACGTCCCCGTCTTCCACGTCGAGGCGGGACTGCGCTCCTTCAACATGGCCATGCCGGAGGAGCAGAACCGCATCGTCTGTGACCAACTCTCCTCCGTCCTCTTTGCGCCGACGCAGACGGCCGTGCACAATCTGCTCTCCGAGGGATTCACGATGCACGACGACGCACCGGCCGGCGGGGACAACCTGACTCCGAGACGCCATTTCGCCAACGGCAAAACGCAGGAGGTGGTCCTCAGCGGCGACGTGATGTACGACAACTCGATGTATTTCAGTTCTATGGCCGACACGAAGAGTGATATCCTTGAGCGGTTGCAACTGACCAAACGGGGCTTTATCCTCACCACCATCCATCGCCCGGCCAACACCGATAATGCCCAAAAACTCCGCGCCATCTTCGAAGCAATCCTAGACATTGCGGGTAGCTATTCCCTGCCAATCATCTTGCCGCTCCATCCGCGGACACGGAAGATGCTCCCCCGGCAACTGACCCCCGACTTGCTCGCACGCGTGCAAGCATGTCAGCAACTCCGCATCATCGAGCCGGTCTCGTTCTTCGAAATCATCCGGCTGGAGAAGAATGCGCGAGTCGTGATGACGGACTCGGGCGGGGTGCAGAAGGAGGCCTTCTTCTATGGCACGCCATGCGTCATCCTGCGCCCCGAGACCGAATGGGTGGAAATCGTCGAAGCCGGAGCAGGTATCCTCACAGACGCTGACTATGAACGCATTATCGCGGCCTACGACCAACTCGCCAATCACGAGGTGCATTTCCCGCCGCTCTTCGGGGACGGCCATGCCGCCGAGAATATCCTCACGAACATCCTGCGCTATCTTGCCTGAGCCATCGCCGCAACTCCCTGTACAATAATGAGTAATCAGACTAACAACACAAGGACCATCGAAGTCGTCGCGGCGGTTATACGGGACGATGCCGGGCGTATCTTCGCCACGCAGCGGGGGTATGGCGACTGGAAAGATTGGTGGGAGTTCCCGGGAGGGAAGATAGAAGTCGGAGAGACCCGACAGGACGCCCTGCAACGGGAGATACGCGAGGAACTGGCCGCTGAGATTGAAGTGGGAGAACTGCTGCGGACCATCGACTATGACTACCCGACGTTCCACCTGACGATGCATTGCTTCTTGTGCCGCCTGCGGGGCGAAGTCACCCTCTTGGAGCATGAGGCTGCCAAGTGGTTACGCCCGCAAGAGCTGGACTCCGTGCGATGGCTGCCGGCAGACGAGGACCTAATCGCCGAGTTGCGTACGTGCTAAATGCCTGAAAAGCGCCCGAAAACGAGACGACAACGACCACAGCTATCCGCCATGTTTGGCGGATTACCTCACAACAGACACTATGGATATAGCATTATTAGTTTTAGCGGGCATCTGTATGTTGGTCGGCATCATCGGCTGCATTGTGCCCGGGCTGCCGGGGGTCCCGGTAGCGTATGTCGGCCTGTGGATAGCACAGGCGGCGCAACGCATAGACTTCTCCTGGCAGATGTTACTCATCTGGGGTATTGTCACGATAGTGGTGTCCGTGCTGGACTATGTCGTTCCGGCATGGGGCACCAAGCGCTTCGGCGGTACTAAGTTCGGCGTGTGGGGCAGCACCCTCGGCGTCTTTGTCGGCCTCTTCTTCGGTGCGGTCGGCGTCATTGCCGGCCCGCTTATCGGGGCCGTCTTGGGTGAACTCCTCGGCGGCAAGGCCATGCGCGAGGCCCTGCGCGCAGGGTGGGGCAGCTTCCTCGGACTCCTCTGCGGCACTATCCTCAAGCTCATCTGCTGCGGACTCATGACCACCGCACTCATACAGGCTATCTGGTAATCCCGGTTTGACCATAAAAGACCTACGGGGGCAGACAGCTGTCTGCCCCCGTAGGGTATAAAGGATGCGCCTTACGCGCGCTGTCCTCTCATTACTGGAACGAACCCATCTGCAGGAAAGCGACCTCCTTGGGAGTGAGGAAGCGGTATTTGCCGCGGGCTACGTTCTTCTTGGTCAGGCCGGCAAAGCTCACGCGGTCCAGTTGCATGACGCGGTAGCCGACTTTCTCGAAGATACGGCGCACGACGCGGTTCTGCCCCGAGTGTATCTCCAGTCCGATATGGCGGCGGTCCTCCTTGGGGAACTCCATTGCATCGGGCACTATCTTCTCGTCGTCCAGCACGATGCCGGCGCGGATAAGTACCTCCTCCGCGGGCTCCAGGTCACGGTCCAGCGTGACGGCATAGATTTTCTTCTTGCCGTACTTGGGGTGGGTGAGTTTGGCTGCCAGGTCGCCGTCGTTCGTCAGCAGCAGCACGCCCGTTGTGTTGCGGTCCAGACGTCCGACCGGATAGATACGCTCCGCGCATGCGTTGCGCACGATATCTATAACGGTGTGACGCTCTTCCGGGTCATCGGTCGTCGTGACGGTGTTCTTGGGCTTGTTGAGCAGGATATATACCTTCTTCTCGCGGCGTACGGGCTGGTCGTGGAACATGACTTTGTCCGTCGGCAGGACCTTGGCACCCAGCGAATCGACGACTTCTCCGTTGACGGAGATGACGCCTGCCAGGATGAAATCGTCCGCTTCACGACGCGAGCAGATGCCTGCATTGGCCAGGAACTTGTTGAGGCGGATGGGCTTCGTCGGGTCTTCGTACTTCTCGCGATATTGTTGTTGCTTGCGATTGGAATAGACGTTGCTGTTACGCTGCGGCCGCTGTTGCTGCTGCGGGCGGTGTTCTCCCTCCTGTGCGTTGTTGAACCGGGGACGCGGGGTCACACGTTCTGCCCGCGGTTGCCCGTCGCTGGGACGCGTAAAGCGCGTGCGGGTACGCCGTACCGGAGCATCGCCGTTGCCCTCAGAGGGATTGTAATGTTGGAAGGAAGGGCGCTGATGTGCGCCATCGGCTGTGAATCGTGCGTCTCTGTGCTCGCGGGGATTCTCATCTCTACGGAAGCCTCCCTGACGCCGGGAATCGAAGTTGTTGTACATAATATTGGGTCTCTAAGACTGCCTCACGGCAGAAGGGTTAAGGAATTGTCTCTAAGGTCAAGGTCTGTAGATACAATGACAGCCGTAGGCTAAGCCTGCAGACTGTCATTGAGGGAACGTTTCTCGCTCGCGGGATTATGCCTCTGCTGCTTTCTCGATTGCGAGTTTGCCGCGGTAGTAACCGCAGCTGGGGCATACGGTGTGAGCGATGTGATACTGTCCGCAGTTCGGGCAGAGTGCCAGTGCGGGCATCTTAGCTTTGTCATGGGTACGACGTTTCGCTTGTCTGGTGTGCGATTGTCTCCGTTTAGGATGTGCCATAGTTATTTACAATTTTACGATTTACAAGTTAACAAAATAGTTATTCAATCGTGTCGGGCTCTTCGTCGGTGCGGCAGAGGTGGGCGTGGAGAAGTTCGCTCATGAGTGGGTTGCACTCGCCCTCGGGGTGACTATGCACCAGCGGAAGATTCACAATTATCAGTTCATATGCAAGCCAGCACAAGTCCAAAGTCTTCGCCCCCTCCTCGATATCCATATCGTCTTCTACGTTCACTTCGAGAGTCAGGGGGTCCAGACAGCGGTCACAAGTTACCGTGACGTTGCCTTGTGCGGCAATATGCAGGTCAAAGTCCGTTGTCCTGAGATGCAGAACGGCTTGTACAGCCACGTCTGCTGCCAGCAACTCCGTCTTCTCGAGGGTCTTCAGCCAGTCGTCTCCTATGCGGAAGTCGAAGCGATGCGTGCCCATCGGCAGCTTCTCGAGCTCTACTATATGTGCCGGAATCTCAGTCATTTATGTCTGCGCACACAAGCATTACGCTCGTGCCAAGCGCAAAATCGAGTACAAAGGTACTGCTTTTTTCTGATATATGCAAGAGTTCGTGCATTTTTTTCCTGAAAATATTCCGATTAGACGCCCTTTGGACGCCTATGCGCTACCGGAGTAGGCGGTTGTGGTGCAGGCGCGTGTCGCGACCTATGTTTAGGACAAAACCGCCCGCACGTAGCGCAAAGAGCAGTGCGGCTTCAGCCCGGAAGAAGCGCTCCTGCTGCTGATAGGTGGCCGAGGTCGTGTAATCCAACCTATTACCTAAATAATCCGTGCGCGAGAAGCGGTCTGCGGATGTGCCTCTCAACCCGCCTGTGCTGACTCCGCCACCCAGACCGGCCATGAAGCCCAAGCCGGTCGTCGAACCCGCCGGAGCATAATAGGCATATCGGATATTCAACAGCCCGCTGCCGCCTAATGCGCCCTGGACGGACGCCGTGGCGTCTGCGGCCGGTGCGATAAGCCACATCTGTGCGCCACCACGCACTCCTATCTGCACGTGGGACTCTTGCGCCGTAAGAGGGGAGAGGCGCAAGAGGCAACATGCCAAGATGAGCAGGAGTGGTCCGTGGGCTTTCATTGTCGTGGTCTATAGTATATGGGATTATTGTATAACGATATAGCGTAGTACATAGCGTTGGTCTCCGTCGGTGACGAGCACTTGGTAGCAACCGGCTACACCCGGTGCCGTGAGCAGAATCCGTTCTGCTCCCACGCTCCGTTTCCGCTCCAGCAGCCTGCCGTTACTGTCATATACCACTATATCGGTAGGGCTGTCGGGGTTGAGGAATCGGAGGGTGAGCGTCTCGCCTTTGCGGGCAAACGTAGGCTCAAGCACCGGTGCTTTGGGCGGTGCCGCGGAAGAGGCATAGTGTACGAGCACGCTGCGCATCTTGTCCGTGCAGAGCAGACCGGCGGAGTCATGTACCATGTACCATTTACGATTTGGTCATGTACCATTTACCATTTGGTCATGTACCATTTGGTCATTTAGTCATTACGGCAATAGTGTCACGCTTACGTTACCTTGCGTGTCGTCATCCGTATTGACGGTGATGGTATAGACTTTGGTCTTGAACTGCGCCACGAAGGTCGGAGCTACACCCTCATACACGAACTCGCGCGGGTTGTCAGTGTTGCCGTCTGACCATTGGTCAAATTCCAAGCAGTCATCATCGGTGTGCGGCGTCAGGTACAGCGTTGTTCCGTGTGCGACGGGCAGCGTCACGCCGTCTCCCGGATTGATGCTCTCGTCAAACTCAGTGACATCGGCGGCGAAGACAGCACGGTAGTTCTTCAGTGTGCCGTCTTTGATGTTGGAGATGGTACGGGTAGCAGGCGCTGTGGCGTCGTCTTCCCATTTCACGAAGTGGAAACCTGTCGCCGGAGTGGCGGTAATGGTTACGGAACCGTCGCAATCTACGGCCTTGCTGTCCGTTGCCGGAGTCTGTGCCATCGCACTCATTGCGCCTAAAACGACTGCGCAAAGGATCATAAACTTTTTTGTCATAGTGGTAATAATTTTAATGTGTTAGTATATTTTGTTAATTCGATTATTCAGTTATCGAGACGCTTCCCATCGAGGTATCATCCGTTGTGACGGTGATGGTATAGGTTATCGGTTCGAAGGTGGCGGTAAAAGTCTTTGCAGCCGTCACCGTTACCGAACGGGTAGCGTCGGTGTTGCCGTCGGACCACTGCTTGAAACGGTAGCAGTCTTTGGGTGTGGTGGTGAGTGTCGCCGTGGCGTTGTAATTATATGTCCCGCCACCGGTAACCGTTCCCATGGATGTATTGGCGGAATTGACGGTCAGCGTGTATTGGACATAGGCATAATCGCTCAAGTAACCGACCTGCCGGATAACCTGTTCCGGAAGCGGTGATTTGTGTGCCGGAGTAGTGGGTTGTACCGCCGGACTTTTGTTCGCCGTAATAGAAGGTGAGGGTCTTGGTACTTGCATTCCACACCGCCCGCGCCATCGGAGCCGCCTGGGCTGTGCCGCCGGTGGTGAACGTCACGCCGAATATCCCCTCTATAGCCACGGCGAACAGCCCGCCGAAAATCAGCAGGCAGAGGAGGGGGATATGTCGGAGGGTGCGGGGCATTTATATGTGTATTGATGTGTGCGGATTAAAATCAGGCACAGAGGTATAGCTTTTTTATGAAAAAACACTCTCAAATCGTACAAATCTACTCTCACATCGTACAAAAAATGCCACTTTCGTCCCTATATACAGCAAATCATCCCAAAACGGGATGATTTGCGGGAACTCCAATATATATTCGGAGTGATTTAAGGTGCTGAGGGCGTTTACAAAGGTTTAAGGTGGTTAAAGAATGGTTAATCAGCAGGACTCGAACTGGCGGAGGAAGCGGACGTCGTTCTCGGAGAAGAGGCGGAGGTCCTTGACGCGGTACTTGAGGTTGGTGATACGCTCAACGCCCATGCCGAAGGCGTAACCGCTGTACTGCTTGCTGTCTATACCGCAGGCCTCCAGCACGTTGGGGTCCACCATGCCGCATCCGAGGATCTCGACCCAGCCGGTCTGTTTGCAGAAGCCGCATCCTGTGCCGCCGCAGATGTTACAGGAGATGTCCATCTCGGCGCTGGGTTCGGTGAAGGGGAAGTAGGAGGGGCGGAGACGTATCTGCGTGTCGGCGCCGAACATCTCCTTGGCGAAGTAGAGCAGAGCTTGGCGCAGGTCGGCGAAGCTGACATTGCGGTCGATATAGAGTCCTTCAATCTGGTGGAAGAAGCAGTGCGCACGTGCAGAGATGGCCTCGTTGCGATAGACGCGTCCGGGGCAGAGGACTCGGATAGGCGGCTTCTGCGTGGTCATGACGCGTGTCTGGACCGAGGAGGTGTGGGTGCGGAGGAGGATGTCGGTCGGCTTCTGGACGCCCTCCTCCTTCTCAACGAAGAAGGTGTCCTGCATGTCGCGTGCAGGGTGCTCGGGTGCGAAATTGAGCATACCGAAGACATGGCGGTCGTCCTCGACCTCGGGGCCTTCCTCGACGGTAAATCCGATGCGGGAGAAGATGTCGATAATCTCCTCTTTGACGAGTGAGAGAGGATGGCGCGAGCCGAGTGCGACGGGGTCGGGTGTGCGTGTGAGGTCGGGTTTGTCGGCGGCCTCTTTGGCGGCCTCGAACTGTTCGCGCATGGTGTTGATGCGGTCGGTAGCGAGTGTGCGGAGGGCGTTAAGTTGCTGTCCGAGTTCGCGTTTCTGTTCTGCGGGGACGTTGCGGAACTCGTTGAAGAGTTCGGTCACTTCTCCTTTTTTGCTGAGGTATTTGATACGTAAAGCCTCGAGTTCGTCGGCGTTGGCGGCATACATAGCCTCCACTTCCGCTTGCAGTTGTTTAATCCGTTCTATCATTGTTGTATGTCGTTTTAGTCAGTTTATCGTGCAAAGGTACGGATTTTTTTTGAGATGTGCAAATAAAAAACGGCAAAGGAGGCTTTTGTGTGTTATGTGTGCATGAAATTGCTCCCCTAATCACGCGTCAATCACGCGACAATCACGCGACAATCACGCGGGGACGGTACGGGTTTTCATCGGAGCGGGGAGCCGTGCCGGATACTATCCGGCGTAACAGACGAAGAAACTCGGCAAAGCCGATGTCGGATAGCATCCGACCCAACAGACGAAAGGAACGAGTACGGATCTAATGGATAGGACGGAAAGGGCGCGTCCGGAGACGCAATCGCGGGCGAGCCGCCCGCGTCCCAGGCGGGGCGGAGAGCCGTGCGGGCGCGGTCTGTGACCGAGACGGGAGGCCTGCGTCCCAGGCGGGCGGAGAGCCGTGCAGGCGCGGTCTGTGACCGAGACGGGAAGGCCGCGTCCCAGGCGGGTGTCTTAGGCGGGGGAGAAGGGGGAGAGACAGAGGGGTGGAAGAGGGAGAAATGGAGGGGCGGAAGAGGGAGAAATGGAGGGGCGGAAGAGGGAGAAATGGAGGGGCGGGAGGGGAGAAATGCGAAAGAAATGCGGAAGGATTTGGCGGAATGAAGAATTTTTAGTAACTTTGCAGCCCGAATGTAAGGAAAGAGAGACGAATGAAAGACAGATTTCAATATATAATGCGCGGGATGCGCATACAGGGAGTGCTCGGGATGAGCGCGTTATGGCTGTTGGGAGTGCTCGGGATGAGCGCGTTGGCGCCGGGTGCGCGCTTGGTGGCCTCGGACGTGACGGGCGTGGGGAAAGTGGTGAAGATACAGAACGGGTCGGACACGCTGTTAGTGTTCGACGGTGAGCCACATCTGCGTGTGAGCCTGCGTGTAGGGCAGACGGACTGGTACCGTACGGACGGCACCCTGATACAGAACAACACGGACGAGATCTACCCGCAGAGCGGCGAGGGCGTGCGTGTGACGATAGACGGTAAAGACCAGATATACTACGTGTTCGACTACAATGACTACCGCCCGTCGCTGACCGGCGTGACGGTGATGCCCTATTGTACGCGCACGGATGTGACGATAGAAGGCACGGTTCCGCCGATGCAATATACGACCCCGACGGGGCAGACGAAGACCTACGGGCGTCTGTGCTCCATCGCCTACACGACATTGGCATGGGACGGGGAACAGTGGTCAGACTCGGTGGCGGTTGCGGAATCGCAGTCGTTGCACGTGGGGACGACCCAGTTGCCGGTGTTCTATGCTCCGACGCAGTTTGTGGTGCGTTATGAGGCATTAGCGGACTCGCTGGGCGTGGAGCCCGATTCGGTTCTGTCGGAGATGGTGGAGCCGATAGCGGTGAGTGCGCATCCGACATCGCAGACGACCGTCCGCGGCCAGGCCGGAGAACGCAGCAACGAGGTGGACCGTCCGACGGATGCCGGTACGCTGCGCGGTTCGGCCCCGCTGGAGATAGAGTTCCGCGCGAACGGGACGCCTACGGCCGAGTACTACGACTGGCGCGTATATAGGAGTTCGGACCTGGTCGTGTCGCGCACCGACCCGCAACACCGCTATACGTTCATGGAGCCGGGCAACTACCGCGTGGTGTGCCGCGTGAGCGGAAACCGCTGCCCCTGTCAGGACGGGACGGACCCGGACTGCGCTCAGGATTCGACGGTGTTCGAGGTGGCCGTGAGTGAATCGCAACTGCTTGTGCCCAATGTGTTTACGCCGAACGGCGACGGCCAGAACGACGAGTTCCGCGTGCAGTACCGGTCGTTGCGGGAGTTCCACTGCTGGGTATATAACCGCTGGGGCAAACTGGTGTATGAATGGACGGATCCGTCCAAAGGCTGGGATGGCATGATAGGCGGTCGTCAGGCGGCGGAAGGCGCTTATTACTATGTGATTAGAGCGCTGGGGACGGATGCTCCGGAGCACGCGTCGTACGGAACCAAGGCGTCGTACAACAACAAAGTGAAGAGCAGCGACGAGTCGGTTATCGGGGTTTATAGGTTGTCGGGAGACATCAACCTAATTAGAGGTAAATAGTTTTATTCTTTTTGGCACCTTTGTGTTTTTCGCGCGGTCATTATGTCCCGCATAACTGACACCCCACTCGAGCAAGCTCTTTGGGGACCCCGTAATAACTCCCTTACTCAAAAACACAAATCTGCTCAAAAATAATGAAAACTTTTGCAATAAAAACAATGTTTACTTAGGTATAATATAGCTATTTATGGCAAAGAAGATAGAGCAACCGGCTCAGAATGAGAGTCAATGGGACGTGGTCATTCAGCCGAAGAACAAGTTACTGAGCGTGGATTTCGGTGAGATATGGCGCTATCGCGACCTGTGCATGCTGTTTGTGAAGCGCAATATCATCACGCAATACAAGCAGACGGTGCTGGGTCCGCTGTGGTATTTCATCCAGCCGTTCATGACGGTCATCATGTATATGGTTGTCTTTAACGGCATTGCAGGCATCGGTACGGACGGCCGTCCTCAGGCGCTGTTCTACCTGGGCGGCATATGCTGCTGGCAGTATTTCTCGGATTGTCTGGGGAAAGCCAGCAACACGTTCCTGAGTAATGCGGGTATATTCGGCAAGGTGTATTTCCCGCGTCTGATTTCTCCGCTGAGCGACGTGATAAGCAACCTGGTGCGCTTCAGTATCCAGTTCGGGCTGTTCCTGATAGTGTATCTGTATTACCTGATATGGCCGGGCGATTTTATCGTAGAGCCGAACTGGACGATATGCCTGGTGCCGCTGCTGATTATGATGCTTGCGGGTCTGGCGTTAGGGTTCGGCATCCTGTTCTCGAGCATGACGACCAAGTACAGAGACCTGCAGTTGCTGCTGGGCTTCTTTGTGAGCCTGTGGATGTATGCGACTCCGGTCATCTACCCGCTGTCCACCATCACGAATGCGAAGCTGAAATTCATCATGCAGCTGAACCCGCTGACGGGTATCGTCGAGTTCTTCAAGTACGGTTTCCTGGGCGCCAGCCAGGCACCGGAATGGTGGATGTTAGGGTATAGCTTCTGCTTCATGTGCGTACTGTTAGGCATCGGAATCGTGGTGTTCAACAAGGTGCAGCGGTCGTTCATGGATACGGTATAAGAGATTGATTAATATTCGTTTCCGGACAGAAGGATGTCGGCCGTGCTGTTACACCCCAATTGTAAGATCAATATAGGTCTGCGCGTGCTACGCAAGCGCGCGGACGGTTACCATGACCTGGAGACGCTGTTCTATCCTGTCTATGGTTTGTGCGATGAGTTGGCGGTGGAGACATCGGAGGAAGCGGGCCAACAAATACATTTTCAGGCCGAAGGGATAGCGATTGATTGCGCGGCGGAAGACAACCTGATTGTGCGGTGCTACCGTCGCATGGCGGCGGCTTACCCGACGATAGGGAGCGTGGAGGTGCGTTTCCGGAAGCATATCCCCTATGGCGCGGGGTTGGGCGGCGGCAGCAGTGATGCCGCGCATATGGCATTGGCGCTGAATGAGTTGTTCGGGCTTGGGCTAAGCCGCGAGGAACTATGTGCGCAGGTGGCTCCGTTAGGGGCGGACTGTGCGTTCTTCATCTATAACACACCGTGTTTTGCCGAGGGGGTAGGTGACCTGTTGCGCCCCGTGGCGATGGACCTGGGGGGGCTGCGACTGGTGATGATAAAGCCGGATGTAGCCGTCTCGACGCGTGAGGCTTACGGCGGCATCGTGCCGAAAGAGGAGCCCTTGGCGTACAGGCCTTCGGAGGGCAGGGAGTGGCTGCAGAGACTGCACAACGACTTCGAGGATACGGTGTTCCGCGTGCATCCGGAGTTAGGCGTAATCAAACAGCGCCTGCTGGATGCGGGCGCCGTGTATGCAGCCATGAGCGGCAGCGGCTCAACGGTTTACGGCCTTTTTGAGTGTGATGCAGAAAGTGGTTCCGACACCGGGCTCCGAGCTCTTGAGCGTGATTTTGCCCCGATGATAATTTTCGATGATACGCTTGGCCATACTTAGGCCGAGTCCCCATCCGCGTTTCTTGGTGGTGTATCCGGGTTCGAAGATACGCCTTTGCGTGGTTTTGTCCATGCCCCGTCCGTTGTCAGCGACGGTGAGTTGGTAGCTCTTGGTGTCTTCCGAGAGGGCGAGTGTGATGTCTGTGGCCCCGGCATCGACGGCGTTCTTCATGAGGTTCTCCAGCACCCAGGAGAAGAGGGGGATGCTCAGGAGGACCGATTGTTGTTGTGCGTCGTTCGGTTGTACGAATGCGATATGCGTCTTGTGCGGCAACCGGCTTCGCATATAAATAACCGTTTCTTCCACCACTTGCGGCAGGTCGGCGGGTGTGAGGTCGGGGATGCTGCCCACCTTGGAGAAGCGCTCGGCTATTATGTTGAGCCGGTCGATGTCGGTCTGCATCTGGCGCAGGTAGGGCTCGTCGGGATAGTTGTCGCGGAGGAGCAGGAGCCATCCGTTGAGGGAAGATATGGGTGTGCCGAGTTGGTGTGCGGTCTCCTTGGTCAGTCCGACCCATAGGCGATTCTGCTCACTGCGTTCGATGGCGATGAGGGTGAGTGCGGCCAGCAGGAGGAACGCGAGGATGAGTGAGAGTTGGACGTAGGGGAAATAGCGAAGGCGGCGGAGGAGGTTGCTGTCGTCGTACCAGATATACTGGATGTTATCGGGCGCGAGTGCCAGTTCGATAGGTCCGTGGAGCGTGCGCGGGTCACGGATGGAGCGTTTGGCGTTGCGCGAGAGGAGGATTTGCCCCGCGGAGTCGGTGACATAGACGGGGATGGTGGTGTTGTCCTCGATGATGGAGCTGACGAAGTCAATATCCGTATCCTCGTCAGCCATAATGAGTTGGCGTGTGGCCTCGGACCATATCTCCATGCGTTTCTGCTCCTCCTGCTTGAGTTCTCGAACCAGTTGTCCGGAGTAGAGGACCGTGGCTACGACGATGAGTAGCAGCATAGAGAGGAGAATCCAACTGATGTTTCTGGGTCGTATCATGGCGCAAAGTTACGTTTTTTTATCGAAATATGCAAGAGAGAAGGGCGGAAAAAAAGAGTTATTTGCGTATGTGGGATTTTTTTTGTACCTTTGCTGTCGCGTTCGGTGATGTTTCAAATAGGCGTCATCGTCTTGCAAGAATAGTGTCGACCGTCGGTCGACCGTCGGTGGAGGTACGGGCGGGGTGCGTCTTGAGGTGCAATCGCGGGCGAGCCGCCTGCGTCCCAGGTGGGTGAGGGTTGGGAGATCCGTCGGAGATCCGTCGGGGATCCGTCGGGGATCCGTCGGGGATCCGTCGGG
>JAFUUE010000052.1 GCA_017483945.1 Paludibacteraceae bacterium
GAGGATGCCGCCCGCGCCCCGCCCCTGACCCGCCCCTGACCCGCCCGCGCTCCGCCCCTGACCCGCCCCTGACCCGTACAACTCCCGTACCAATACTAGACAATGTCCGTTACCTGACCGTTACCTGAAGGGAGAAAAATACGAAAATATCGGGAAATAATAGGGGGACTATTGCATATGTCACGTTTTTTTCGTAATTTTGTGGCCTGTTTTGTAATATGGATAACAGCGACCTCATATTTAGGTGCTTCGGCAGCGGTAGCAGCGGCAACAGTTACTACCTGGGCACGCGGCAGCGCGGCATCCTTATCGATGCCGGACTCAGTGCGCGTATGATACAGCGCGGCCTGCGTGAGATGGGACTGGAGCTGAGTCCCTATCATATTATGGGCGTGCTGATTACGCATGACCATGCCGACCATATCCGCGCCGTCGGTACCCTCGGCGAGCGGGTACATATACCTATCTACACCACGGCCCTTGTGCACGAAGGCATCGACCGCAACTACGGTGTGCGGGAGAAACTGCGCACCTCGCGGCGCTTCTTCGAACGCGGACAGGCCTGGCAACTGGGAGACTTCCTGATAAACACCTTCGGCATCAGCCACGACTCCTCGGCGGAGTGCTTGGGCTACACTATCACCTACGGCGACCAGCACTTCATGATAGCCACCGACTGCGGCGAGCCCAACCCCGACATGGAGGCGGCCGTGCGCGCGTCTAACCACATCGTCATCGAGGCCAACCACGACGAGGAACTCCTGCTCAACGGCCCATACCCTACCTACCTCAAACAGCGCATCTTATCGTCCAAGGGGCACCAGAGTAATGACACGTGCGGACGCGTGCTGGAGCAGAACTGGCACGAGGGACTGCGCAATATATGGCTGTGCCACTTGAGCCAGGAGAACAACGACCCTCAGGTGGCCTACGACACCGTGGCGGAGCACCTGCGCGCTATCGGCGTGGAGCCCGGCCGCGACGTGTTCATGCGCCCGCTGGACCGCTTGATTCCCAGCCCCGTCTATAAACTGGACAACCATATCCTCCCCTCCGAATAATCTTATCCTATCATATTATGAACGAGAGACTTGTCATCATTCCGACCTATAACGAGAAGGAGAATATCGAGGCCATCATCACGGCTGTGATGGAGTTGCCCATCGATTTCAACGTGTTGGTTATTGATGATGGTTCGCCGGACGGCACGGCGGCCATAGTGAAACGACTGATGGACGGCCGCTGCAAGGACCGGCTCTTCTTGGTGGAGCGCCAAGGAAAACAGGGACTCGGAACAGCCTATATCGCAGGCTTCCGCTGGGCGATTGAGCACCAATACGAGTATATCTTCGAGATGGATGCCGACTTCAGCCATAATCCTCAGGACCTGCTCAAGTTGTACAATGCATGTGCCAACGAGGGGGCTGACCTGGCCGTCGGCAGCCGCTATGTGAGCGGCGTGAATGTGGTGAACTGGCCGATGGGACGCGTGCTGATGAGCTACTTTGCGAGCAAGTATGTGCGCACCGTGCTCGGCATACCCGTGCACGACACCACCGCCGGCTTCGTATGCTACCGCCGTAGCGTGCTGGAGACCATCGAGTTGGATAAGATACAGTTCAAGGGCTATGCCTTCCAAATTGAGATGAAGTTCACCGCCTATAAGTGCGGCTTTGTCATCAAGGAAGTGCCGATTATCTTCGTGAACCGCGTGCTGGGCACAAGCAAGATGTCCGGCGGCATCTTCTCCGAGGCGCTGTTGGGCGTGCTCCGGCTGAAGGTCTCGTCGTGGTTCCGCCGCTATCCTACGCTGAAATAAACACATTATCCCGCGTGGGCGACAGCCCGAAGGAGTTGCTGCGCGCGCGGGACGTGATAAATAGGGTGCTATGCACCTGAGGTATAACTAAAACAAAATAGACGTATGGAAATCAAGAACTTCGTGCGTATGTTTGAGGACTCGTTCCGTGCCAACTGGGAGTTGGAAGCCTTCACGGACTATGAGACCAAATATACGCTGACCTATGCCCAAGTGGCAGAACAGGTCGAGAAACTGCACATTCTGTTTCAGCAATGTGGTATTCAAAAGGACGACAAGGTGGCCTTAATCGGGCGCAACAGCACCCATTGGGCAGTGGCCTACATCGCGTCCATCACGTATGGCGCTGTCATCGTGCCGATTCTGCAGGACTTCCGCCCGGACGATGTGCATCATATCCTCAAGCACAGCGACAGCCGCCTGCTCTTTACCGCTGACTATATATGGGACCACCTGGACGAGAACGAGTTGGGCGCTGTTCGTGCCGTCATCTCGCTGACGAAGTTCAAGCCGCTGGCTGTCATCAAGGACGCGCTGCCGGTAGTGGACGAGGAGACGGGTGTCCGCATGACACTCACGCCGGAGATGCTGTCCACAGAGACCATCCAACAACTGTTCGACCGTAAGTTCAAGGGACAGTTCGCCCCCGACTGCATCCGCTACGACTATAAGGACAACGAGGAGGTGGCTTCCATCAACTATACGTCGGGAACAACGGGCTTCTCGAAGGGCGTGATGACCACGGGCCGCGCACTGGCCTCCAATGCGCAGTTCGGTCATGAGGTGCGCTCGGAGAAGTATGGCAAGCTGCTGTTCCGCGGCGACCGTATGGTGACCTTCCTGCCTCTGGCGCACGCCTATGGGTGTGCCTTTGACTTCCTGGGCAACAGCACGATAGGCGGACACACCTATTTCATCACGCGTGTACCGACACCGAAGGTGCTGATGGCGGCTTTTGCGGAGGTCAAACCGACACTTATCTTGTCTGTGCCTCTGATTATCGAGAAGATATACCGCAAGCAGATTCAGCCGATGATAGCCAAACCGCCTATGAACTGGGTGCTCCAGATTCCGCTGCTGGACAAGGTGGTGCTGGAGCAGATACGCAAGAAACTGGTGGGCGTGTTCGGTGGCGAGTTTGAAGAAGTCATCATCGGCGGCGCCGCCATGAACGCCGAGGTGGAGAACTTCTTCCGCCGCATCCATTTCCCCTTCACAATAGGCTACGGTATGACCGAGTGCGCACCGCTGATTTCGTACCGCCACTACAGTGAGTTCAAACCGACCAGCTGCGGCCAGATACTTAGCAACATGGAGGTTCGTATCACGGATAAGAACAGCGAGGGCGTCGGCGAGATAGAGGTGCGCGGTGACAACGTGATGCTCGGCTACTACAAGAACGAAGAGGCCACCAAGGGAACATTCACCGAGGACGGCTGGCTGCGTACGGGCGACCTGGGCTACGTGGATGCCGACGGCGACATCTTCATCAAGGGACGCTCGAAGACCATGATGCTCGGCTCGAACGGACAGAATATCTATCCTGAGGAGCTGGAGGATAAGCTCAACAACATGCCCTACGTGATGGAGAGTATCGTGGTGCAACGCGGCGAGAAGATTGTGGGTCTGGTCTATCCGGACATGGAGGCTTGTGACAAGGCCGGCTTTACCCACGACGACATCGTGGCGCAGGCCGAGGTGATTCGCAAGGAGGTGAACAGCCAACTGGCCGCCTACGAGCAGATTACCGCCATCGAGATACAAGCGCACGAGTTCGAGAAGACCCCGAAGAACAGTATCAAGCGCTATATGTACAAGTAAGCGGCAACGCGTTACTTGCAGGATACGATAAGCGGGATGCGCTTCGGCGCATCCCGCTTATCGTATGTGTCTGTGCGACTGCTCTTACTGCAGTTTGCGGCCGAGGAGGTCGTAACTGTTGCTGCCGCGCAGGATGATGACGTGACCGTTATGCAGAAGCTTCTGCGTCGGCTCGGAGTCGCCATAGACGGGCGAGCATCCGGTGGGGACAACAGGTGTGTCCGGCGTCTCCGGTGTCTCGGGAGCCGGTGCGACTGTCAGGGAGAGGACCACCGGTTCGGCGGGGAGGTAGTAGTCGTTGCCTTGTTGCAGGGCGGTCAGGATGACCTCGCCTTCGGCGGACAGGTAGATTGTGCTGTCGTTCATCCAGAAGGCCGCGGCGCCCTCGTCCAGCATGATGACGACATCCAATCCGCTGGTGGCCGTGGCAACGGGGGCAATACTGTCACCGACGAAATAGGTGAGGCTGTCGAGCGAGAAGTTGATAGTCTGCGGAGCTTTCGCAACAGTGTATATATAGGTGATGATGCTGTCGCAGCCGGCCTCGGAGCGCAGGCTGTCCATGAATATCCGTTCGCCCGGCAGGAGCGCAATCTGTTCGCCATGCCACTCGATGACGTCACCATAGACCTTGTCCTCGGAAATGACCTCGTTATAGGTGGGAAGGAGCGTGAGTACTAAGTGGGCGATGCTGTCGCAGCCTGCTGCGGTCTTACCAGGGAAGGTGTATTCGCCGGGTTCTTTGTAGAAGCGTCCGTTCCACTCGATGCTGTCTCCCGGGCAGACAACGGCATGTTCCGGCTCGAGATCATAGGCGGAGAGGACGTTGAGGGTGAAGGTGACGACGGAGTCGCAGTTGTGGATAGTGCGAAGGGTGAGGGTCTCGGAGCCTGCCTCGGTGAAGGTGATGGTCTCCCATGTGTAGGGCAGTTCGGCGGGGCAGATGGTGGCGCCGTCTTGGATGTCCGTATAAACGGGGTAGTGGGAGAGGGTGAGGACGAAGATGCTGTCGCAGCCGTTGACGGTAGTGAGGCTATCGTAGTAGGTGTCGGCATCGGAGAGGAGTCGGTTGTGCCACTCGTAGGTGTCTCCGGCGCAGATGGTATGCTCCTCGGTGAAGTGATAGACGGGGTGCTCGTGAACGGTGAGGGTGATGATGCTGTCACCGCCCCAGGTGTTGGGGAGTTGGATTTGATGCTCGCCGGCGGGGTAGGGTTGGCCTAAGAAGTCGAGTTCGCTGCCGGGGCAGACGTATCCTTCCAAGGTGGAGTAGGTGACGGCGGGGTGGATGACGAAGGTCTTGGTAATGGGGGTGGCGGCATGGTACTTGGTGCTGCCGGGCTGGGAGGCGGTGGCGGTGACGGTGCCTGTGCCTTGTATGGCGAGCGCGCCCTCAGCGGCCGTGAGGATACCTTCGGGGTCGAAGGTGTAGGCGACGGGCAGGGCGCTGGAAGCGGCGGCGGGGGCGAGGGTGACGTTGCTCAGGAACTCACCTTCGGGTTGCTCCCACGTGAGGGACTGGTCCTTCTTGAGACCTGTCCCGCTGACGTTGATTGTGAGGGAGTTGACACCGTCGGAGATGGTGACGGTGCCGCTATAAGGAATGCCTTCTTGGGGGCAGAAATAGATGTCGAAGTTGTAGTTGGCGATGTTGCCGAGTTTGCTACCGCCGGCATTGCCGGAGCCGTTCTTGCTGGCGCAGGCGTTCGCTCCGACGGCATAGGTCAAGCCGTTGGTGTTGTCGGCAGAGCCGATACGGAAGACTTGAGGGATGCTGCTGGTGACGGTGATGTCGCCGTTGGTGTAGAAAGAGCGGAGGTTGACGCGGTAGGGCTCGGATGTCTCTCCCCAGAGGAGTGAGCCGAAGTCGTTGGACTGTGCAGCGGTGGTGCCGTACTCGCCGCTATCGAAGCGGATGTGTTTGGCGAGGGGGATGATAACGTTCGTAAAGTAACGTGTCAGTGAGCCACTGGCAATCTCCATCTTTAGTTTATTGATGTTGGTAGATACGGGAACATTCCCAGAACTGATGTAGGAGTCCTGCTTTTCACCTGTTCCGCTGGATATGGTGACGAGAGCATTGCTATAGCTGTTACCTCCATCGGCAGATTCATACGCATTGATAGTCAGGATAGGGTATCTAACGAGCCATCCTGTTTTTTTCCAGTCAAAGGTTAGTACTCCAGTAGTAGGAGCAAATACATCATATTCCCAGTCGGCGGCCCATGCTTGTCCATGACTTTTTTCGTTGGTATCATATAGGGCGTACCATTGTCCACCGTTGTATGTTTGTGCGAAGGTGGTGAGGGTGAGGAGAGTAAGGGTTAGGAGTGAGTAGATTTTTTTCATATTTGTGTTTGGATTAGTTGACTATTGTGTTGTTTTTGTGGTGTATGTGTGGGGAGACCCCATATTATCACAATACAAAGGTACAACAAAAACGTCAATGCTGCAAGCGGGCATTGACGTTTCGGAACGGATGTGTACTGAATCTTAATAATCGTACACTTATGAGGGGCTAAAAAGGGCTGCCAGTTAAGTTTTATCTTAAAAATCGGCAATTTCCGAAGAGGGGAGGCCAGGCAGACAAACAATTCCCGAAGAGGGGAGAGAGAGCTGACAAACTATTCCCGGAGAGGGGAAGTAGGTGTGGCGGGGAGTCAGGCGATGGTGTCGATGATGCCAGACTCGAGCCATTTGTCGGCGGTGGCTTGTGCGTCGTGTAGGGCCTGTTCGGGTGATACTTCGTATTCTTCGCAGAGTCGGTCGGCGAGTGCTTGTGCGTCGAAGGTAGTGCCGTCCTGCACCTTTTCCCAGAGGAAAGCGGCGGTCTCGTTCATGGTAATCATTTTGTTGAAGTTGACCTGCTCGATACCTTCTCCTATGAGAATGAACTCGCTGCCGAGTTTGCGCAGGCGGAAGCCGGATTTAACGTGGTAGTTCATGATGAGCGAAAATGTATAGGTGTTGAGTTGTGATTATAAAGTTATGTTAATGTCGGAGAGCGTCGGTTGTTGCTTTTTTCTCCGTTCTACCGTCGGTCGCGCTTCCCGTTTGGTACGGGAATGGTACGGAATCTCCAGGGGTGTGGAAGTTTAACCGTTCTTAACACTTCGGCGAATGCCGGGGAGGTGTCGGTAGCACTTGAGGAGGAACCAGCGGAAGGGCAGGAGTAGGCGCCAGAGGTATCCCCGTGTTGCCGGTTTGCGGTGTCCGCGCGGTGACTCGATTCGTATGACGATGCCGAGGATGTCTTCGGGTCGGCAGTACTCCTGTCCGCGGAGGTTACCGTCGCCCATGAGGGTGACGGTATCTCCGACGGCAATGACGCGGTGGAGGACATATTGTCGCTCCGGCGGCAGTTCGGCTGCGAGTCCGAGCGTGATATGTGCGAGTGCGATGTCTCCGACGCGTATCCGCGTAGGTTTGCGCAGGACGACGGTGTCTCGTCCTCCCTCGATGAAGGGTCGCATGGAGACTCCCGAGGGAGTAAAACGAACATCGCGCCCCTCGGAGAGCAAGCGCGATATTTCGGGAATCAATATGTCGTTTTGGACGAGGTGAGGCAAGTCTTACTCGACATTGAGGGTGACGCGACGGAAGTCGGAGATGACGACGTTCTTCTTTTTGAGGATGTCCTTGACGGTCTCCTTGCTGTCGCTCATGACGTAGATTTGCTCGACGAGCGTGCTCTCTTTGAGGAACTTCTGGAGACGTCCTTGTGCAATCATCTCGATTTTCTTGGCTTGTTTCTCGAGGTTAGCCTCGGCTTCAGCAGCGGCAGCGACTTTGATTTCGCGTGCCTGCTGTGCCTGCTCGGGAGTGATCCATCCCTTGGCCATATTGGACTCGATGTGGTCGTCGCTGTCCACGTGTGCGGGGTTGATGCCTGCTTTGCGGATGGCGTTCTCTACGGCCTTGTTGATTTCGTCCTGTTTGGTCTTGTCGATAGCGACCTGGAGCTCGTGGTTCTTAACCTCCTCTGCTACGTGGTCAGCGTCGAGCGCGATAGGTGCCATGGCAGCGACCTGCATGGAGATGCCGTGAACGGTCTCTTGGTCGGCATCGGGGTCGGCAGCGGCGACGATGGTAGCGAGTTTGTTGCCCATGTGGTTGTATGCATCTACCTTGGGCGCAGCAAGGAAGACGTAGTCAGAGAGTTCCATCTTCTCGCCGGTAACGCCGGAGCGCTCGGTTACCCAGTCGGCGAGAGTGCGTCCGTCGAGCACCTCGTTGCGGAGCGCCTCGAGGTCAGCGGGTTTGCGGTCCATAGCGACGTCGAGGATGAGTTTGACGAGTGCTACGAAGTCGGCGTTTTTGGCCACGAAGTCGGTCTCGCACTTAACGGCGACGATAGCGCCGAATCCGTTCTCGGCTTTGGCGAGTACGCATCCTTCGGATGCTTCGCGGTCGGAGCGTTTAGCAGCGATAGCCTGTCCGCGTTTGCGGAGGAGGTCTTTGGCTATTTCGAAGTCGCCGTTAGCTTCCTCGAGTGCTTTCTTGACGTCCATCATGCCTGCGCCGGTGATGTCGCGCAGTTTTTTGATATCAGCTAATGTAACAGCCATAATATTTACGATTTAGTCATTTACCATTTGTTCATTTGCCATTTGTTCATTTATTCGGCGGCAGCGGGTTCGGCCTTGGGTGCTTCCTCAGCGGGTGCTTCGGCAGCGGGTTCGGGCTTGACTTCTGCTACTTTCTCGGGCTCAGCCTTGGGAGCGGCTTTGCGTACGCGCTGGCGGCGCTCTTTCTGTACGGGTGCTTCCTCACCGGCCTGTGCGGCAGCGGCTTCCTCGTCGGCTTTCTCTACCTTGCGCTCCTCGATACCTTCCTTGACGGCGTCGCATACGGCGTTGAGGATGACCTCGATGGACTTGGTAGCGTCGTCGTTAGCGGGGATGACGTAGTCGATGTCGTTGGGGTTGGAGTTGGTGTCCACGATGCCGAAGACGGGGATACCGAGGCGGTTGGCCTCAGCCACGGCGATGTGCTCTTTCATCACGTCCACAACGAAGAGTGCGCTGGGGAGTCGGTTGAGGTCGGCGATAGAGCCGAGGTTCTTCTCGAGTTTCTCGCGCTGGCGTGTGATTTGGAGTTTCTCGCGTTTGGAGATGTTGTCGAAGGTGCCGTCGGTCATCATTTTGTCGATGACGGACATTTTCTTAACGGCCTTGCGGATGGTGGGGAAGTTGGTGAGCATACCGCCTGCCCAGCGCTCGGTGATGTAGGGCATGCCTACTTCCTGTGCTTTTGCGGCGATGATTTCCTGTGCTTGTTTTTTGGTGCCGACGAAGAGGATTTTGCGTCCTGAGCGTGCGATGTTTTTCATTGCCTCGGCCGCCTCGTCAATTTTGACGGCTGTTTTGTTGAGGTCGATGATGTGGATGCCGTTGCGCTCCATATATATATAAGGAGCCATGGCGGGATTCCATTTGCGCTTGAGGTGTCCGAAGTGGCAGCCTGCTTCAAGCAGTTGGTCGAAAGAAGTTCTCATTGTGTTGATTGTTTAGTTTGATAAATGTTTGGTTATTTATAGTCCGTTCTTTTGGCATGTCCATGGACCGGCATCGGATGTTGTATGTGTTGTGTCGGCAGGCGAGAACAGCCTTAGGCTTAGCCAAAAGAATCCTGCGGTAGTCCGTGAGGAGTCCGCAGGATTTGGATTGTTTAACGTTTGCTGAACTGGAAGTGTTTGCGGGCTTTGGGCTGTCCGGGTTTCTTGCGTTCCACTTCGCGTGCGTCTCGTGTCATGAAGCCTTCCGCCTTGAGTGCGGGTTTGTCTTCGGGGTTGATTTTGACGAGTGCGCGTGCGATAGCGAGACGTAGTGCTTCGGCTTGTCCTTTGTATCCGCCGCCATCCAGATTGGCTTTGATGTCGTATTTCTCGGTTGCGTCGAGTTTAGCGAGGGGCTGTTTTACGACGAACTGGAGTATTGAAGAAGGGAAATACGCTTCCAAGTCGCGACCGTTGATCGTGATCTTGCCGGCACCTTCACTAACGTAAACGCGAGCTACAGCTGCTTTACGACGACCTAATGCATTTACTACTTCCATTTCTTCAATTATTTAAGGGTGTTAATATCGATTGCTTTGGGCTGTTGTGCCTGCATGTTGTGCTCGGCACCGGCGAAGACGTGCAGGTTTTTGATTTGCTTGTCGCCGAGTCGTGTTTTGGGGAGCATTCCTTTGACTACTTTGGTGATGAGTCGGTCGGCGCCTTTCTCCATGAGTTGACGGGGAGTCATCTCGCGTTGTCCTCCGGGGAATCCGGTGTAGCGGATATAGATGCGGTCGTCCCATTTGTTGCCGGTCATGCGGACCTTGTCGGCATTGATGATGATGACGTTGTCGCCGCAGTCCACGTTAGGCGTGAACGTCGGTTTGTACTTGCCGCGAAGGAGTTTGGCGACCTTCGAGCACATGCGACCAAGGATTTGGTCGGTAGCATCGATAACGACCCACTCTTTTTGAGCAGTGGCCTTGTTGACCGATACTGTTTTGTAACTGTTAAATTCCATTTGTTTTGTTGTTTTTGCCAAGCCGACAGACATCTTTCTGATTTACCATTTGTTCATTTACCATTTGTTCATTTGCCATTTGGTTATTGAGGGTAAATACACTGCCCAACTTGACGCGTTATTATTCAGTAGTGCTTCCGGCATGACCCGAAAAAGCGTACAAAGGTACAACATTTTTGTGATATGCGCAAATTTTTGTGCGTTTTTTTGTATGTTTTTTGTGAGAAAGGTCGATTTTTAAGATTTTGAGCCAGTGCCGACCGGCTGATATGTGGCGTTTAGAGGTTGATGTTCCAGTCTTTGGGGTACTTGACGGTATAGGCGACGGTGATGGTGCGGCTCTCTCCGGGTTGGAGCGTGAGGTCGTAGGTGAGCAGTCCCTGCTCGGTGTCGTTGCCGGTCCAGCGTGTGGTGGTGTTGTCGAGTGTGACGCTTATCTCCTTGGCGGTGGAGACGGGGTAGTTCTCCTGCAGGCGGATAGTGGCGGGCAGTTTCTTGTTGTTGCGCAGGGTGATGCGGTAGGTGCGTGTGTCGGAGCGGTTGCTGCCGATGAGGCGTGTGCGTGTCTGCTCGGCGAGGAGTTCGCGTTTGACGGCTATCTGCGGTTCGTCTCCGATGGAGAGTCGCAGTTGCTCGTCGGCCGAGGTGGCGTTGAGCGGTGTCTGCCCGTAGTAGGTGCCGGCGTATGTGATGCGTACGGGGGCGTTGAGGAGGCTGTATTGCTCGGGGTGTGCGACTTCCATTCCGAGGAAGACGCGGCTGTCTATTCGGGGGATGGTGTAGTATTTATAGACCGGCGTCGGTATGTCCTGACGAGTGAGTTGGACGGTCTGCACTTTGCCATTGCCGAGGATGGTGTAGGGGAGTCGGATGTCATATGTGACGGCGAGCGCCTGTTCGTCGGTCAGGATGAAGTCTTCTGCTTCGAAAAGGGCGGGTGCATCTTCCGCCTCTTCGGCGAACTCGAGTGCGTCAGCGGTCATGAAGAGGGATGCGGTCGCGGCGTTACGGGTCTTGGCATAACGGAGGGCGGGCTGCCGGCGGCGCAGGAACCATGTGTCTGCTACGGGGAGTTGTCCGTGGGAGGTGGGGACGCCGGTGGAGAGAGTGAGTGCGACATTGGTCCAATCGAGTCCTGTTTGCTGACTGACTTGGGCGTGGAGCGTGAGGTCGGCCGCGGAGCTGATGTCGGGGATGTTGAGGTCGTAGATGGGGCTCCAACCTGCGCGGGCGGTGAAATAGCGCAGGGAGGCGACGGCGGAGCCGGCTTTTGGCGCCATGATGTAGAGCGTTAAGACGCCGGAGCGTGTAGCATTGCGGGAAGTCTCCTGTTGCAGTTGTTTCTGCAGTGCTTCGATGCGTCCGCTGACGAGGTCGCGCTGTTTCTCGTGGGCGGCGCGTTGGTCGTTGATGGCCAGAGAACGGTGTTGGTAATAAGCGAGTTGTTGCTCGATGAGTTGGCTGGTGAGAGGCTGTTTCTCGCTGTTGAGCGCGTTGGTGACGCCCGTCTGCAGCAGTTGGAGCATGCGCTCATCTGCTTCCAGTTCGCTGCGGAGCGAGGCGAGCCGGGCGTTGTAGTGGTCCAGCGAGTCGCGCAGTCGTTGCGCGGCGGTGTTGTCGTGGGCGGTGAGGTGGTCGGTGGCGTATTCGAAGGAAGAAACGACGGCCCCGTTGCTAAGGCTGACACGTATGCCGGCGGGGTCGATGTCGGGTGCGAGTCCTTCGATACGGACCTCGTTGGCTCCTTGTATGAGGCTGAGCTTGGCAGTCTGCTCGAGTTCGGCTCCGTGGAGGAAGACAGTGGCGTGACGCGTCTCTGTGCGGACGGCGGCTGTGAGTGATGTGGCAGCAAATAGCAGAATGGTCAGCATGGCGGCGCTGAGCATAGGGGAGAAATGAGAGGTTTTCATATGCATAGTGTTTTTGTGGGAAGGGAACAAACATTGTGCCAAAGTGCGTTTCGCGTGCGTGTGTGGCACGATTTTTGAGGGGATTTTAGCGTTATGAAGAGACGAATTTGGCTACTGAGTGCGCTATTATTGGCGTTGAGTATGGTAAGTGTACCCGTGCAGGGTCAGCGTAAGGGTAATCCGACGAAGAGTAAACACTACAAGATGTCGCACCAAGCGCGTCTGAAGGAGGCTGTTGCAGAGACGCCTCCGGTGTTGCAGGCTTCGTTGGCCGAGGCATTCGGGGACTTATATGTCTATTATGACGGGCGTGTGTGCCAGGTACATACGCTGGCGATAGACTTGATACGGACGGTGTATGGGGCGGACAGTTACAAGGGTCTGTCGCCGGAGCAGTTCCTGTCGGGCTATGTGTTCTTCTATGACCAATGGTCGGGCGAGCCGGTAGTCCTGTTGGAAGGCAGAAGCACGCAAGTGCTGATGGATGCGCGCTCTAACTGGGTGAGCCTGCCGGATTTCTACGACAAAGGCGAGTACCGTCTGGAGCGGCTGCTGGCATCGGGCAGTAAGGATGCCGCGAAGGTGGATGCGCGTGTGCGGATGCTGGAGGAGGTGAGCCGCGGTGAGCTGCTGCGTATATGGCCTCCTGTGGGAGCAGAGACGGAGTGGTGTTCCGCTGCCGAGGAGCCGGACAGTGCGGTGCTGGATGCGGAGGCGCTGTTGTTCCGCAGTTCGGTGCTGGACAGTATCCGCGGTCAGTTGCGCGAAGGGCGCAATGTGCGTGCGCATAATATGCTGAATGATATACAACTATACCAGCAGTCATGTTGCGAGTCCGGGGAGCTGCCGAGTGAGTCTCGCTGCGATGTGGAGCGTTGGCTGCTGATGAAAGACTACGTGCTGCCGTTCTGGGTGTCGCTATTGGCACTGGGCGTGCTGTTTGGTGTTCCTTTCGGCAAGCAGTACCGCAAGAACAGGCGTATAGTGCCTTGGGCGGTTTATGTGATGGAGGCGTCGATGCTGATAGAGTGGTTGTCATTGAGCGGCATCATCGGACTGATTATGTACGCCTATGGGCGTGTTCCGATGGGCTCATTCCATGAGGTACTGCTGTGTCTGGCTTGGGTCGTTCTGGCCGCAGGCATAGTGTATGTTCCGCTACATCGTCGCAAGAACATCCGCGGCATAGGCGGCGCGATAGCGCTGGCTGCTGCGGGCGTGCTGACCTTACTGGCCTGGATGGTGTGAGAAGGGGGCGTCGTTAAGGCGCGTGCCGATTAGTAGAACGTGAGCCGTACACCGTCGGCTTGCAGGACCTGCGGGTCGAAGCGTGTCTGGCGCGGCAGTGTTATTTCCAATTGCTCACATTCGGCGAAGGCATGTTCGCCGATATGGCGTATGTTCTCCGTGAACATGAGTGACTGAAGCCGGGCGCATCCTTGGAAGGCGCGTGTCCCGATGGAAGTGAGGCTCTCGGGGATTTCTACAAATTCCAATTGCTTACAATTAACGAAAGCGTGTGACTCGACGGCTTTGACGCCGTCGGGTATGCGGTATGTGGAGTCGCGATAGGCGGGCGGGAACTTGAGCAATCGCTGCATGTCGGCGGAGAAGAGTACTCCGTCGGCAGAGCGGTAGTTGTCATTCCCGTCGGAGACGACAATGCTGTGTATGTGCGGGCAACCGTAGATGAAGCCTTTTCCCAGGGTGGTGACCGAGGAGGGGATATAGAGTGAGTCGAGCCATTCGCATTGCTCAAACAAGCCGTCTCCGAGGAAAGTGACTCCTTCGGGCAGGATGACGGAGGCCAGTTTGGAGCAATGGATAAAGGCCAGTTCTCCGAGTCGTTCGGTGCCCTCCTGTAGTTCCACTTCTCGGAGTGAGATACAGTTGGCGAAGGCGGTCATCCCGAGTATGGTGACAGAACCGGGGATGGCGATGTTGCGGAGGGCTGTGCAGTTGCTGAAGGCTCCGTAGTCGATGTGGGATATGCCGTAGGGGATATTGACGCGGTTGAGGGAGGCACAGTCGGCGAAGCATCCGTAGCCGATGAGGGTGACGTCCTGCGGTATATTGACAGAGAGCAACTGCATGCAGCCGTGGAAGGCCATGTTACCGATATAGCGTACGGTAGGGGGAATGGCGATGGTGCTCAATTCGGGACAGTTCTGGAAGGCTCGGTTGCCGATAGTGACCAGTGCGGGAGAGAGCGTGATGCCGGTCATCTGGCGGCACTGCTTGAAGGCTCCGTCGGCGATGCCCCGTGTGTCTTTCTGCAGTTTGAAGCGCGCCTGCCGCCGTGCGTTCGTCATGATGCACCAGTCGTCGGCATAGAGAATGCCGTTGACCCAGTTGTCGGGATGGCCGCTGAAGGCCGTGTCATCGAAGGCGTACTCGCCTATGTATCGGATGGTTTTGGGCAGTGTGACGCCTGACAGTTTGGCGTGATGGCGAAAGGCCGCACGGGCGATGCCTATGGTGTTGGGGCGGACTTTGCAGGTGCCGCTGACGGGTTTGCGGCACTCGGTGAGCCATCCGCTGATATAGAGAATATCTTTCTCCCAGTTCTTTTTATCTTCAGAGGCGGCTGTGTTATGGAAGACGCGCTCCCCGAGTTCGGTCAGTTCGATGGGGAGGACGATGTTATCGAGCAGTGTGCAGCCGTTGAAGGCTTCGTTTTGGATTACCTTGAGGAAGTCGGGGAAGTTCACTTCCTCCAGTTCGGTGCACTCGCGGAAGGCTCCTTCGCCGATGCAGGAGAGGGTGGAGGGCAGTTGCAACTCGCTGAGGGAAGCGCATCGCGCGAAGCTGTTGGCGCCGATGCTGATGATGCCTTCTTCGATGATAACCGTTTTTATTTCACCTCGTTGCAGGTACCATTCGGGTCGTGTCTGCTTGAGGTCATAGTCGGGTATAGAGCCGAATCCGGAGAATGTTATTTCGCCGGATTCGGTGTCTAAGGTCCAACGCAGGTCATCGCTGCATGCTCCCTTGTAGGTAGCTGCATGGACGGTTAGTCCACACAGGCAGGCGGCGAGCAGGAGTGACGTGCGAAGTTTCATGTGTGTATCAGATAAGCGAGAAGGCGACGTCCATCATCTTGGTGAAGGTGTTCTGTCGTTCCTCGGCGGTGGTGGCTTCTCCTGTGAGGATATGGTCGCTGACGGTGCAGATGACGAGTGCTTTCTTGCCTGCGCGTGCGGCGTTCATATAGAGCGAGGGTGCTTCCATCTCATCGGCGAGGACGCCCATCTTGGTCCAGTTAGCCTTGCGGGGGTCTTCGCAATAGAAGATGTCGGCAGAGAAGACATTGCCGACATGGTAGGCGTATCCCAGTCGTTCACAGGCTTCTACGGCCCGTCGGCAGAGGTCGAAGTCGGCGATGGGCGCGTAGTGGCCGGGGAGGTCGTACTGGGCGGCATAGTTGCTGTCGGTGCATGAGCCTTGTGCGATAACGAGGTCTCCGAGGTGGACGTAGGTTTGCCGTGCGCCACATGAGCCGACGCGTATGATGGTGTCCACGTCGTAGAAATTGAAGAGCTCGTAGGTATAGATGCCGATGCTGGGTATGCCCATGCCGTGTCCCATGACGGTGACGGGCTTGCCGTTGTGTGTGCCGGTGAAGGCAAGCATGCCGCGTACGTTGTTGACTTGTACGGGGTTATCGAGATAGCGCTCGGCCATCAGTTTAGCGCGTAGCGGGTCTCCCGCCATGATCATTGTCTTGGCTATTTCGCCGTATTTGGCCCCAATGTGGGGAGTCGGTGTCTGGTTTTCCATAGCGTATGTGTTTATTTGATTATTCGTTGATTATCTTGCAGATATTGTTGTGCGCGTAGCAGGTCGTCGGGCGTGTCGATGCCGATAGAGGCGGTGTGCGTGACGGCGATTCGTATGCTGTATCCGTTCTCCAGCCAGCGGAGTTGCTCGAGGGACTCGGCCTGCTCGAGGGGTGAGGGCGCGAGCCGGGTGATGCAGCGCAGGACGTCGGCCCGGTAGGCGTACATGCCGATGTGGCGGTAGTAGGTCACCCCGCTGTCGGCGAGCCATTGTTGCTGCGGTACTCCGCGGCGGAAGGGGATGACACTTCGTGAGAAGAGTATGGCTTCCAGGGCGGGTTGGTCTTTGTCCGCGGCGGGGGTGTGGATTGTTCGCAGGGTGACTTTGGGCGTGTTGGGGTTGAGGAGCGACTCCAACGAGTCGTCGGCCGTGTAGGGGCGGACGAGTGTCGCTATCTGTGTGCCGTCGCCGCCGGGTCCCTCGAAACAGTCGCAGAGGGCGTGTATCTGCTCGGGGCGGATAAAAGGCTCGTCGCCTTGGATATTGACCACGACGCAGTCGGTGTCGTCGGTTCGTGCAGCGTTCCATATGTCGAACGCCTCGAGGCACCGCTCGGTGCCGCACCGATGGTCGGGGCGAGTTATGACGGCATGGCCTCCGAAGTCCTGCACGGCGTTGTATATGCGCTCGTCATCCGTGGCAACGACTACGTTGTCGAGGGCTTTGTGCGCCTGCTCATAGACATGCTGAATCATGGGCTTGTCGCCGATGAGTGCCAGCGGTTTGCCGGGGAAGCGGGTGGACGCGTAGCGTGCGGGTATGATGCCGATATAGGTCATGATATGCTTATTGCATGGCAAAAGTACAAAAAATCTCTGACGTGTGCAAATAAAATAGTTTTTTTTCTGCTGTTCGGTCCTATTGCAGCCTTGTCGCGGTCCTGTCGACCGTCGGCGGAGGTACGGGTCTGGATGCGTCCGAAGAGGGCGTCGTGGCCTGTGAGGTCGCCGTTGAACGGCGATTCGCGGGCGAGCCGCCCGCGTCCCAGTAGCGAGATCCGTCGGAGATCCGTCGGAGATCCGTCGGGGATCCGTCGGGAACGGTACGGGTTTGGTCGCGTCCCAGTAGGGAGGGTTAGTGTTCTTTGATGTCGCCGGTCTCGTAGGCCTGAAGGAGCTGTTGGAGGGCGTGTATCTGTTGCTTGAGTTCCTGTCCGCGGTCTGTGTCAGCGATGCGCAGGCGTCCTCCGACGGGTGCTTCGAGTTGGATGCGGCTGTGGATGTCGCTGCCGCTGCGGATGGCTGTCTCGCGGTTCTCAAACTCCTCATGTTCTACGAGTTGTATGCCGTGGCTATTGCTGATGAGTGTATAGCCGGCGATGCCTGTTTTCTCCTGATAGGGCTTGCTGAATCCTCCGTCAATGACGAATCGTTTGCCCTCGGCGCGCATGGGCGACTCGCCTTGGAGGGTGCGGACGGGTATATGCCCGTTGACGATACGTCCGGTGTCGGGGTTGAGCCCGAACTCGCGGAGTATGCGTTCGCAGATGTCGCGTCGGTTGCTCAGTTCGTAGTAGCATCCTTTGTGCTCCCGTCCGACCTCCGGGTCGTCGATGAGGTAGCGCTCGAGGGTGGTCATTTTATCCTTATTATATAAGGGGGATAGCGGTCCTTCCCATAGGTAGAGCATGTAATCGAGTGCGTCGGGGTGGTGCCTGTAGTAGGCCTCGCGCACGGTTCGGTCGATGGTCTCCATGAGTTCGCGTCCGCGCGGCGGGTCGGCGGGTCGGTCGTGCGCGTCGGTTGCGGAGGCGGGGACGATGCCCGGCGCGAAGGAACCGTCCGGGTTGAGCGGGATGGCGGCGTGGTAGAGGAGGAACCCGTTGCGCACGAGGAAGAGGCTGCCGTGCTCGATGAGGCAGCGGAGGTGCTGCTGCAGTTTCTCGGACTTGCGGAAGCTGCGCGCCAGTTGCTCCATGAGCTCTTCTTCCTCCTGGCTCAGCGCGTAGGGTGCGTCGGGGTTGATGGTGGGTAAGTAGGTGTCGGTGAGGGGGTAGGTGCGGCCGTTGATGGTGATGGTGCCGTGGTGTATCTTGTCGAGCAGCAGCCGGTCGTTCATCTGCCATTCGGGGTGTCGGTCGATGAGTTGGTGCTCAAGTTTGAACTGTATGATGCTGATAGCCTTGTGCATCTTGGCCATGAGCCCGGCCGAGCGCGTGAGTCTGGGGTTGTTCTCGAAGTCGCGTGTCTGCCAGCTGCGGCAGGGGTCGTCTCCATAGGTCTCCATGGCGAAGTTGGCGAGTGGGAGCAGGTTGATGCCGTAGCCCTCTTCGAGGGTCTCGATATTGGCGTATCGTATGCTGATTCTCAGGACGGTAGCGATGAGTGCCCGGTTGCCCATGGCGGCTCCCATCCACTCGATGTCGTGGTTGCCCCACTGGATGTCGTAGTCGTGCATGGTCATGAGCACGTCCATGATTTTCTGCGCTCCGGGTCCTCTGTCGAAGATGTCTCCGACGATGTGCATGGTGTCAATGGTCAGCGTATGAATGAGATAGCATATGGCGATGAGGAGTTGCTCGGCGCATCCTTCGTCGATGATGGCGTCGATGATGGCGTTGTAGTAGGTGGCGCGGTCGTGTTGCTCGAGCGAGGACTCATGTAGCAGTTCTTCAATGATATAGGCGAACTCGCGCGGGAGTAGTTTGCGCACTTTGGAGCGGCTGTATTTGACGGTGACGGCTCTGGCGACTTCGACCACTTGGAGCAACCGTGTCCGGCAGAACGTCTTCATAGCCAGCTCTTCGTCGGCCGTTCCCTGCAGGGCTTTCCGCTCGAGTTCGAGGCGCTCGTCGGGGTAGTAGATGAGTGCGCAGAGTGCCCGTTTCTCCGGCTCGTCGAGTGTGTCTGCGTACACCTCGTCCACTTTCTTGCGCACGACGCCGCTGGCGTTCTTGACCATATGGATGAAGGCGTTGCTTGCGCCGTGTAAGTCGCTGACATAGTGTTCGGTGCCTTTTGGTAGCGAGAGTATGGCGCGTAGGTTGATGATTTCGGTGACAGCGGCGGAGCGGGTGGGGAACTTCTCGCTGAGCAGTTGCAGATAGCGCAGAGTGTCTTCTTTCGGGTTCATGGGTAGAGGGGTTAATCGGGCGTTTGGCATGTGGGCACACGCCATTGGACAAAGGTACGCTTTTTCTTTGATATATGCAAGTTATTGCAGGGGATTTAATTTTTTTGTACTTTTTTGCACGGAAAATTTGCGTATGTCAAATAATTGTTGTACCTTTGCACTCGCTTTCGTTCGGAAAGTTAACCGGTGCTATCGTCTAGCGGTTAGGACAAAAGATTCTCAATCTTTAAACCGGGGTTCGATTCCCCGTAGCACTACAAAACACTATGAACAGGCCGCAGATTATCTGCGGCCTGTTTTTTTATTGATGGATTTTAGGCGTTTTAATGGCTGCAAACCTGTTGTTTGATGGTCTCGTCCTTGTCCTTGATGTCTTGGTCGAGTACGTCAATCGCGTGGCGGAGTCCCTTGATGTCCTCTTTCTGCTGGGCAATGATGGCCACATGGTCAGTCCGTGGCTCTTGCGGCGCTGCAACTCCGGCCGGACGCTCCTGGGGGACAGCGGCATAGACCTCCTCCTGCGTGGGTTTCTCAATCTTCGCACCCTGCGAGATGTAAAAGTCCGTGAGGGTCGCCAATACGATGTGACTCTTCGTGTCTCCTTTGGGGGTTACTTTAATGTAGGTTGCCATAATCCTTCTAAATTTTATGATTCAATACGCAAAATTAGCAATAATTTCGCATATATGCAAATAATTTTTATAATTTTCTGCATTTTTCTGCAAAAAGACTTGCAAGGCTTGGAAAAAAGCATTACCTTTGCAGCGTGAATGGAACTGCGATATTGGAGATGGACACGAGTCCTAAACAAAGAGGCGGTTTCATTCATATCTTTTTTAGGAAGTATGGGTGTTCAGTAATTCGGCTATCGCTTTCTGTTTGAATTGCCTCGCACTTTAACAGGTACTTATTACCATCAGCAGTAGTAAATGTGTACTTGGTGTAGTATTTAACTCCTCTATCTCGTTTCTTTTGTGTATTCTCTTTTTCTACAAGTTCCTCGCGTTCTCCATTTGAAAGGGAGAAGAGATATTTGTCAATATCAAGTGCCACGGCAATTTCATCGTCACTTATGCAATGTTTGATAATGTTTTTAATATCTTTTTTTGTCACTACTGTCCACTAAAAATGGACGATATTAATATTAAAAGTTAAACAATAACGGTTCACTTGAATCGGAACGATCTTTGTCATTTTGAAAATTAGTTTTGTCGAGTAAGTCTCGCAGGTGCGTTTTGCTCGTTAGCGACACACTC
>JAFUUE010000053.1 GCA_017483945.1 Paludibacteraceae bacterium
AGCATTTGCACACATCGGGAGAGAGTGCCCCGATGCTGCCCGAGGTAATACGGGTTTGAGGAGCACCATATATATACGCACGATATATACGCGCGCGAGGGGCGCGCGGGAGAGGCGTAGGAGAGGCGTAGGAGAGGCGTAGGAGAGGCGTAGGAGAGGCGTAGGACTTTGTCTGATTCTCAGCAGCTGCCCATGCAACATATTGATTCTATCCTCGCAGAGGATTTTTCCTAAGATTGTGGCTAAATAGATGGACTAGACAGACTAGAAGGACTAGAAGGACTAGACAGACTAGACGGAGTAGATGCCTAAAATTATAGAGATTCTATAGAGTGATGGGGAAGTCAGAGGCGGGCGCGGAGGGCGGCAAGTTCGCTACGGACCTGGGCGAGCAGGTCCGCAGCCTTGAGGCGGACATCGACCTGCTTGGTGCCTTGGCGGAGTTCGTTGCGGATGGCGTCGATACGGGTGATGTGCATCTCGTCCCGCAGATACTTAATCCTACGGACAATGTCTAGGTTTGCTTCGGTATAGTACCTGTTTCCATGCCCGTCCTTGCGGGGGTTGAGTTCGTCGAACTGCTGCTCCCAATAGCGGAGTGTCGATGCGGGCAGGCCGGTCATCTGCTGCGCCTCGCGCATGGAGTAATAGACTTTATCAGACATAGCCGTATCGTTTCCTGTGAGTTATTAGTTACCAATCGGATGTTCTTCAGCGAGTTATTACTTGCCAATCCGCAGTTTTTTGCCCTCGCGGATGTTATCATTCTTGAGCCCGTTCCATGCCTTGAGCTGCTTGACGGAGACGTGGAACTTCTTGGCAATGCCGCCGAGCGTGTCTCCGCGCTTGATGCGGTAGTAGGTGACGCCATTGACGCTGTATCCGCCGTTGATGCCGGTCTTCTGTGCGAGGTCAATCTCCGCGCGGCGGTTATGGATGAGCGAGTCAGCCTTATAGGCTAATATACTGTCTTGCAAGTCGATATAATCCGTCACTCGGTCGGACGGCAGGCAGAGTGCATAGGGTTTGCCTCCCGGGAGGATGTCCCGTCCGTACTGCGGATTGAGGCGGCGCAGGTCGTCCTTGGGTATATTGAGCACATGACTTATCTGGTCAAGGTGCTGGCGGACGCCGGTGAGGATGGTGTCCGTGCCGACGCTGTCCGCCTGTCCCGGGCAAACACCGTG
The DNA here is from genome assembly GCA_017483945.1 of Paludibacteraceae bacterium. Classification (GTDB taxonomy): domain Bacteria; phylum Bacteroidota; class Bacteroidia; order Bacteroidales; family Paludibacteraceae; genus Colicola. The sequence continues at coordinate 1,188 of JAFUUE010000053.1, forward strand.
TAAATCAGCGTAGTTCATAGCATACGCCGCTGCGATGAAGATAGGCAGGTAGCCGCGTGTCTCGCGCGGGAGGTATGGGTAGATAGACCAGAAGTCACGCTTGCCGCCGGAGCGGTGAATGGCCTTGTTGACGTTGCCGGGGCCGCAGTTGTAGGCGGCGATAGCGAGGTTCCAGTCGCCGAAGGTGTCGTAGAGGTTACGCAGGAAGCGGCAAGCGGCGTCGGTGGAACGCATCGGGTCGAGCCGTTCGTCCACCAAGGAGTTGATTTCCAGTCCGTAGAGCCGTCCTGTCGCGGGCATGAACTGCCATAATCCCGCCGCCCCCATGTGGGAGCGTGCGACGGGGTTGAGGGCCGACTCGATGACGGGCAGGTAACAGAGCTCATAGGGGAGGTCGTAGCGGCCGAGCATGTCGGTGAAGAGGGGGAAGTACACCTCGGAGCGCTGCTGTAGCGCGGCGAGCTGCTTCGGCCGGCGGACATAGCGAAGTATATAGGACCGAACGACTTGGTTATAAGGCATCTCGATGAGGAAGGGCAGGTCCTGCAGGCGTTGTATATAGACCGAGTCAGGCAGTTCTGCAATGGGCAGTTCGGGGAACACCGGCTCGGCGCAGCGAAGCGTATCGGCCTGATTAAAAGCCATATCGAAGAGGAGTGTGTCAGCCGTGAGGGAGTCGTTGCGGAGGCTATCGAGAGAATCCGCCTCCAGCGAGTCGAGTTCGAGCGCCAAAGCCGCATCGAGCGTGTCAAGGGGCGCGATGTAGGCGGTGTCGGAAGCGGCCCGGAGGGCGTGAGAGGCGCAAAGCAGCGCCGCGGATATAAGCAGTAAGCGTTTCATTCAGAAGGAAATAGCGAGATGCACCCCGGTATAGTGCTGCATCATCGGGTCGCGATGAATCATCGGCGACACCTGCATGCTGAGGTCCGGAGTAATGTCAAAATCAAATAGTTGCGCATCGACATAGGCGTCGATGAGTGTGAGTACATAGACGGCGACGGTAGCGACGATGCTGATGTCGCGGTAGCGCCGGTAACTATTCTGCCATCCCTGGAGGGTGGTGGTATAGGTGGTGACGCCGCCCATGCGCTGGATGTCATAGCCTTTGGGCAGGACGGCGATATAGCTCTTGGAAGCATCCTCGGAGACCGTACCGTTCTGATTATCGACATAGAGGTCCAAGTAAGCCTGTTTGTAGTCCACGTACTTGGTATTGGTCCACGTGATGGCATAGGCGCAGCCCATGAGTCCGCCATAGACGATGGGCAGTTTCCAGTAGCTATGGTTGTATATCTGCCCCAGTCCGGGGACGATAGCGCCGAGCCAGACGGCCTTGTTGGCGTCCGGCTTCCGGGTCAGATCAATATAGTAGCGATAGTCGGCGTCCGCCTCGGCCGTGCGTGCGGTGTCGGTCCTGACATAGACCGACTCATCCGCCGCATACGCCCCACATGCAACAGCCAGTAACACTATGTATATCAATCGCTTCAATGCAGATGTTCCAGGATAGCATTGAGCTCGTCCTCGTTGCGGAAAGCGATGGTCACTTTGCCGTTAGCGATGGTCACGCGTGTGCCGAGACATTCGCTGAGGCGCTGTTGCTGCTCGGGATAGGCGGACTTGGCGGCAGCGGCCCGCGCCTTGGGGCGGTCGTTCTTATCCGCGCTGACCAGTTCCTCGACCCGCCGTACGGACAGCCCGTCGCGCAGGATGCGGTGGTATATATCCAACTGCTGCTCAGCCGATTGGCTGCCGAGTATCGCCCGCGCATGCCCCATGTCGATACGTTTGTCGCGTATGCCGAGTTGTATCTCGGAGGGCAGTCGCAGGAGGCGCAGGTAGTTAGCCACGGTGGCACGTTTCTTGCCCACCCTCTCGGACATGCGCTCCTGCGTGAGGCCGTAGTCGTCCATGAGTCGCTGGTAGGCGAGGGCTATCTCGATGGCATCCAAGTCCTCTCGCTGGATGTTCTCGATGAGTGCCCACTCCATGACCTCCTCGTCCTTGGCGGTGCGCACGTATGCGGGGATGGCATGCAAACCGGCCAGTTTTCCGGCGCGGAAGCGGCGCTCTCCGGCGATAATCATATAGGTGCCGTCGTCGTTCTTACGCAGCGTGATAGGCGAGATGACGCCGTGCTCTCGGATGCTGTCCGCCAGTTCCTGCAGCGCCTCTTCGTCGAAGTTACGACGGGGCTGGTCGGGGTTGGCGACAATCTTGCTCAGTTCCACCTCGCTGATGCTGCTGCCCCCGTTGGTGCTCACATGGGTGGTATCTATCAGGGCGTCCAGTCCGCGCCCGAGTCCTGTTGGATGTTTCATACGTGTGTGATTAGTTTCTCCTTATCAGTTCCTGCGCGAGCGCGATGTAGTTGCGTGCGCCGCGGCTCGACGGGTCGTAGTCCAAGACCGACATGCCGTGACTCGGCGCCTCGCTCAGGCGCACGTTACGCGATATAACGGTGTTGAAGACGAGGTCTCCGAAGTGGCGTTTGACCTCCTCATAGACCTGCGTGCTCAGGCGCAGACGGTTGTCGTGCATGGTCAGCAGGAAGCCCTCTATCTGCAGCGACGGGTTCAATTTGGACTTGATTATCTTAATCGTATTCAGTAACTTGGCTATGCCCTCCAGCGCGAAGAACTCGCACTGGACGGGTATGATGACGCTGTCGCTGGCCGTCAAGGCGTTGACCGTAATCAGGCCCAGCGACGGGGAGCAGTCGATGAGTATATAATCGTAGTCCGCCCGCAGCCGGCCGAGCACATGCTTGAGGAGCATCTCGCGCTCGTCCAGGTTGAGCATCTCTATCTCCGCTCCCACCAGGTCAATATGGCTTGGGATAAGATGCAGGTTCTCCACGGACGTCTCCACGACCGCCGCATGTGGGTCGATATTACCGATAAGGCACTCATAGATAGTCTGTTCCTGCTCACTTATCGCCACGCCGAGTCCCGACGAGGCATTGGCCTGCGGGTCGGCGTCCACCAGCAACACGTGTTTTCCCTCGTGCGCCAATGCAGCCGCCAGGTTGATAGCTGTCGTAGTCTTGCCCACGCCGCCTTTCTGATTGGCTAATGAAATGATTTTTCCCATATAGTTAATGCTAATAATCTATTTATCTGCTCCCTGCAAAGCGGTCATACACAGGATAATACCTCTCCAGCAGTTCCTCCTGGCGGTAGCGCTCCATGTTCTGCAGCGCATAGCCCAGGACGGCCAGTTGATGACCCATCTGCTGCTGTACGGACTTATAGTGCGTGCGGTCGAGCGTCGCGCCCCATTCGAGGTACTCCGTGCAGTTGTCCGCCACCTTGGTCATGATGGCGTTCGCCTTGTCGGAATCGCCTAAGGCATAGTAGATTGCGGCCATCGACGCCGACGTGTAGTCGTAGGGGATGTTATATCCCGGCAGCATCTCCTCCGCGTAGTCCAGCACCTCGCGGCACTGCTCGCGCTTGCCCTCACGGAAGAGCGCGTCGGCCAACTCGGCGAACATCATGCGGTGCGTGCGGCACATGCGCATCAGGTTCTCGTCGATATAGATGCCCGGCATGTTCATGTTGCCGTAGGCAAACTTATGCAGCATGTTGTCGTACATCTTCTCCGTATTGATGCGCGGGTGACCGTCGCGGCTGCGCTCGGGCGTGATGCGGTAGGCCAGGCCTGTGCACTCGAAATAAGGCTCCAGACCCAGGTAATAATCGTTCCCGACCGTCACGGCGAAGTACATCGGACGCTCCCAGTTGTTCTCGCTCAACATCTCCAGCACCATCATCTCCGACCGCGTGAAACGGCGGGCCGATTTGATGTCGATACGCTGACTGTCAGGGCCATAGACGAACAGTTTATTGCTCGGGATATAGTTCTCTCCGTCGCGTTTGGTGCGCGGGTTGTCCGAGCGGAGGAAGTCAAACGCGCGACGCACCTCCAGCGGTTCGCCTGCCGTGTTCTCCACCCATACCACCTCGTTCTTGCCGGGCATGAAATCCTTGTACTCCCACGAGATAGGCAAGGCCTTGCTCTCGTAGTACGGGCGCTTCATTTGACTGATGTACCAGTCTGTCTGCAAGTAACTTAGGTTACATACACGCAGGTCCGTACCGACGCCCTCCACCTCCTGGTTGTACCACAGCGGGAAGGTGTCGTTGTCGCCGTTCGAGAAGATGATGCCCTGCTCCTCGCACGACTTCAGGTAGTTCGCACCGAAGTCGCGGCACGAGTAGCGGTTCGAGCGGTCGTGGTCGTCCCAGTTCTGCTGCGCCATCAGCGCCGGCACACCCAGACAAACCAGCGTAACGCACAGCGCCACAGCCGTTTTCAGTGTATCATCACCCGAAGAGTCGCGCCCTTCAGCTTTCGACTTCCGACTTTCGACCAGACTATTCAGCCAGTCCGCCAGCGCCAGCACACCCAGACCAATCCAGATGCAGAACGCATAGAACGAGCCCGCGTACGCATAGTCACGCTCGCGCGGCTGATAGGGTGTCTGGTTCAGGTAGATAACGATAGCCAGACCGGTCAGGAAGAACAGCAGGAACGTGATGACGAACGAGCGTGCGCCCGCCATATCCCGCTGACCGTCAGACGTCTTCACGCGCTTCGACGCCTGCCATACCAGGCCTATCAGACCCAGCAGCAACGGCAGCATGTAATACACGTTATGTCCCTTGTTCTCACGCAGTTCGGTCGGCAGTTTGCTCTGGTCGCCCAACATCGCGTTATCGATGAACGGAATACCCGTTATCCAGTTGCCCTTGCTCAGGTCTCCGTAGCTCTGCAGGTCGTTCTGACGACCCGAGAAATTCCACAGGAAGTACCTCCAATACATGAAGTTAACCTGATAACGGAAGAAGAAACGCATGTTCTCCACGAACGTCGGGCAGTACTCCGTCTTCTTCTGGCCGCAGTAGTCATAGCGCACGCGCTTGCCCTTCACCTCGGCCCAATCCTTATAGGCCTGTACATGAGACCCTTGCGACGAATACATACGCGGGAACGGCATCATGAACTCGTCCATGAACACATAGTTGGTCTTATGCCCCGTCACCACGTAGCGGTCCTTCTCGCCCGCCGTCTTCGGAGCCGGAGCATACTGCGCATGTCCCTCTTTCTCAACGGGTATGCACATATTACCCCGCACCTCCAACTTGACCGGCGCATTATACGTCTGCCCGTAGAACAGCGGACGGTCGCCATACTGCTCGCGGTTCAGGTAGTACTTCAGGCTGAACACGTTATCCGGCGAGTTCTGGTCCATCGGCGTATCCGCCGCCGAACGTATCACCAAGGCCGCGTAACTGCTATAACCTATGAGGATTACGGCCACCATCATCGTTATCGTGTTCAGCCAGCGGGCCTCTATCTTACTGCTGTTCGCCAGCAGCACGATGAGCAGCACCACCGACAGCACCACGCCTATCAACGCGCTCTCGAACAGGAACAGCGTCCCCGACAGCGCCATCGCCACCACAAACGACACAATCTCGCGGCTCTTGCTGCGGTCCACGTACGACTCATACACCGCCCAGCCTAACGCCAAAAAAGTCAGCACGATATACACTGCCAGACCCGTGTTGAACGGACAGCCCAACACGTTCGTGAACAGCAACTCGAACCAACCCGCTATCGTCGGCAAACCCGGGATGATGCCGTACAAGATGCCCGCCAGGATGACGCCGCTCGCGCACAACGCACCGAACGCGCCGCCCCACGAGAACTCGTAACGACGGAAGTAATAAACCAGCACTATCGCCGGTATCGTCAGCAGGTTCAGCAAGTGCACACCGATACTCAGACCCATCAGGTACGCTATCAGTATCAGCCACTTATCCGACCCCTCCCGGTCCGCCTGCTCATCCCATTTCAGAATCAGCCAGAACACCACGGCCGTGAAGAAAGACGACGATGCATACACCTCGCCCTCCACTGCCGAGAACCAGAACGTGTCGCTGAACGTGTAGGCCAACGCGCCCACCATTCCGGCACCCAGTACGGCTATGCCTTGCCATAGCCCCATAGCCGAAACGGCGCTCCCGACTTTCGAGTCCCGACTCTCGACTAACTTCCGCGCCAGCGCCGTTATCGTCCAGAATAAGAACAAGATAGTCAATGCCGACATAATCGCGGACAATGCGTTCACACACATCGCCACATGACTCGGGTCACTCGCAAACAGACTCGCAAAATGGCCCATCAGCATAAAGAACGGGGCTCCGGGCGGGTGACCCACGTCTAACTTATAGGCACTCGAAATGAACTCGCCGCAGTCCCAAAAACTCGCAGTCGGCTCAATCGTAAGCAGATACGTCGCGGCCGCTATGGCAAAAGCCACCCAGCCCAACAACGTGTTCCACAACTTAAAATTCTTCATATCAGGAATACTTCTAAAACAAATTATACCTAATTTAGCACGCAAAGATAATACTATTTTCCGACATACACAAATCCCTGCTCCTATTTTTCATAAAAATACGTATTATGCGCGTCACGCGTTATTTTATGGGCGCAACGCTTGCGCATATCAATTTATTTTTGTAACTTTGCGCGCTAATTTTGAAAATTATATATAAATTTGATACGTAACAACATGATTAAAGTTGGAATTATCGGATGCGGCTTCGTGGGTGGAGCCCTGAAAAACTGGTTGGAAAACAACAACCCCGAGTGCAAATTATTCATCAGCGACCCCTACAAAGGGTATAACGATGACCTCAGCGACATTGACATCGCCTTTTTGCAAATCCACGTTCCTACCGAGGAAGACGGCTCGCAGGACCTGCGCCTCATGACCGAACTTATCAAGAACCTGCCCGACGTACCGGTCTTCGTCCGCACCACTATCCTGCCCGGCACCAGCGAGCGCCTCTCCAAGGAGACCGGGCACCAAGTATGCTACATGCCGGAGTTCCTCACCGAGCGCACTTTCATCGAGGACTTCAACAAGCAGACCATGGTCTTCACCGGCGCACAGGACCTGCTCACCCGGATCTTCGTCGGCAAGAAATTCACCGTCATGACGCCGTTGGAGGCGGAACTCACCAAATACATGCACAACGTCTTCGGCGCTTACAAGGTGACCTACTTCAACGCCTGCCGCGAGTATTGCGAGAAAATGGGAGCCGACTGGCGCAAAGTGCACACCGGCGTGCTCCTCTCCGGCTATATCAACGACACACACACCTATGTCCCCGGGCCCGATGGCAAATTCGGATACGGCGGGAAGTGCTTCCCGAAAGATGTCAACGCCTTTGCCGAAATGACCAAAGGCACCTCTCTCGGCACACTCCTGGAGCACCTCCACGAACTCAACGTCCATTTCCGCGGAGTCGAGGAGCATATCTAATCCCGCGTCTCGGTCACAGACCGCGCCCGCGAGTCGCAACCACACGGTGACCACACGGTGATCACACGGAGACCGAACCCGTACCATTCCCGACGGATCCCCGACGGATCTCCGACGGATCTCAGGACAATCAATAATCGAAAATCAACATTCGGAAGCATGAATATCGCAGTAGCAGGAACAGGATACGTAGGACTCTCCATAGCCACGCTCCTCGCACAACATAACAACGTCACAGCCGTGGACATCGTCCCCGAGAAAGTGGACATGCTCAACCGGCGTGTCTCACCCATTCAGGACGAGTATATCGAGAAATACCTCGCCGAGAAGCCCTTGCAACTCCGCGCCACACTCGACGCCGAGGACGCCTATCGCAATGCCGACTTCGTCGTCATCGCCGCGCCCACCAACTACGACTCGCAACGCAACTATTTCGACACCTCCGCCGTCGAGACGGTCATACGACTCGTCATGCAGGCCAATCCCGACGCCTACATGGTCATCAAATCCACCGTCCCCGTCGGCTTCACCGAGGCCGTCCGAGCCAAGACCGGCAGCCGTAACATCCTCTTCTCACCCGAGTTCTTGCGCGAGTCCAAGGCTCTCTACGACAACCTCTACCCCTCGCGCATCATCGTCGGATGCGACCCGGACGACCCGCAGCTCCTCGACGCCGCCCATCGCTTCGCCGAACTACTGCAACAAGGGGCCGTCAAGACCGACATCCCCACCCTCTTCATGGGATTCACCGAGGCCGAAGCCGTCAAACTCTTCGCCAACACCTACCTCGCCCTGCGTGTCTCCTACTTCAACGAACTCGACACCTATGCCGAGATGAAAGGACTCGACACACGCGCCATCATTGACGGCGTATGCCTCGACCCCCGCATCGGCACGCACTACAACAACCCCTCCTTCGGCTACGGCGGCTACTGCCTGCCCAAGGACACCAAGCAACTCCTCGCCAACTACAGCGACGTGCCCGAGAACCTCATCGAGGCGATTGTCGAGTCCAACCGCACACGCAAAGACTTCATTGCCGACCGGGTACTCGCACGCGCCGGCTACTACGCCTACTCCGAGGAGAACAACTGGAACGCCGCGCAGGAGAAAGACATCACCATCGGAGTCTTCCGCCTCACCATGAAGTCCAACTCCGACAACTTCCGCCAGTCCTCCATCCAGGGTATCATGAAGCGTGTCAAGGCCAAAGGTGCCAAGGTCATCATCTACGAACCCACACTCCCGGACGGCACCCTCTTCTTCGGAAGCCGCGTCGTCAACGACCTCTCTGCCTTCAAGGACCGGTCCGACGCCATCATCGCCAACCGCTACGACGCTGCGCTCGATGACGTCCGCTCCAAAGTTTATACCCGCGACCTCTTCCGCCGCGACTAACCGCCCTCAGACACCCGTCCGAACGCCCGCCTGGGACGCGGGCGGCTCGCCCGCGATAAACAACCTTAAACAATTTTAAACAACTTCATGTCGGAAGGACTCGAACATATAGGCAAACGTGATGTTGTGTGGTCATATGCCGCCACTTTCTTCATGGTCGGAGCAGGAGTCATCCTACTCCCCTTCATCCTGCATAAGATGCCCGCCGAGACGGTCGGCATATGGAACATCTTCCAGACCATCACCGCACTCGTTTACCTCCTCGACTTCGGCTTCCGTCCCTCCTTCGCCCGCAACATCAGCTATATCTTCTCCGGTGTCCGCGAACTCCGCCGCGAGGGCGTCACGCAAGTGGAAGAGAACACCCCCGTGGACTACACCCTGCTCCGCGCCACCATCAGCGCCATGCAGCGCTTCTACCGTTGGATAGCGCTCGCCGTCTTCGCACTCCTCGCCACCGCCGGCACCGCCTACATGTACTATATCCTCAGCAAGTACTCCGGCAACCGCACAGACGCCATCGTCGCATGGATACTGCTCATCGCCATCAACTGCTACAACCTCTACACCTACTACTACGACGCGCTCCTCACCGGCAAGGGCTACATCAGACGCACCCAACAGATAACCATCCTCGGACAATCTATCTACCTCCTCGTCGCTATCGCACTCATCTACGCAGGACTCGGACTATCCGCCATCGTCGCCGCACAACTCCTCTCCACCATAGTCCGCCGACTTATTGCCAAACGTGTCTTCTTCACACCGCAACTACGGACACGACTCGCCGCAGCGCCCGCCGGCAACAGTAGAGCCGTCATGCAGGCTATCATGCCCAATGCCGTCAAGGTCGGACTCACACACCTCGGAGGATTCCTCGTCAATAAGTCCTCCGTACTCATTGGCTCCGCCTTCCTCACACTCCAGGCCATCGCCTCCTTCGGCATCACCATGCAGGTCATGCAGATACTCGCTTCCTGCGGCATGGTTCTCTATACCACTTACACACCACGACTCGCACAATGCCGCGCCGAGCACAACCTCCTCCAACTGCGACGCTACTATAGATGGAGCGTACTCGCCCTGCTCACCGTCTATCTCGTCGGAGGACTCGCATGGTTCTTCCTCGGCGACTGGGCACTAAACCTCATCGGCAGCGACACCATCTTCATCCCCACAACCATGCTCCTCCTCTACCTGCTCGTCAGCTTCCTGGAGCAGAACCACGCTCTCGCCGCCGGATTCATCCAGGCCGATAACAAGATACCATTCTTTATCCCCTCCCTGCTCAGCGGTGCAGCCACCGTGCTCCTCCTCTACCTCTTCCTCGGACCGCTCCACCTCGGCATATGGGGACTCATCCTCGCTCCCGGACTCGCCCAACTCGCCTATCAGAACTGGCGCTGGCCCTACCTCCTAATCAAAGAACTAAGAACTGCCCCATGATCCCCTATATCCTCTTCATATTGATGACACTCACCCTGTCGATTATCTACGACGGGCGCGAAGATAGCCGGGGCAAACGGATATGGTATGCCGTGACATACCTGTTCCTCGTGCTGGTGATGGGTTTCCGTAATGGAGTCGGAGGGGACACCCAGTCCTACATGGCAGCCTTTGACTATGTACCCGCCATAGCCACAGAATATGGAGATTATATCACTGAGAACTTCCTCTTGCGGAGCTACATGCCAGGATGGTCTCTCCTCAACATCCTCGCCAAACGGTGGTTCGACTCTTTCTACGCCGTCCAGATGATTGAGGCACTAATCGTCAATACTTGCGTCTTCTACATCTTCAACAAATACACAAAAAAGATATTCCTATGTATCCTCATGTACGCCTTCACAGGATATATCTTCCGCTTCAATACAGAGGTCATGCGGGAGGCTATCGCCATCAGTCTTATAAGCGTCGGAATGTATAAGTACCTTAACGGACAGAAGATCTACTTTTACCTGTCCATTCTGGTCGGACTCCTCTTCCATGTTTCGGCTCTCACAGCCCTGCTCTTCCCTCTGGCACGCTTGCGCTCCATCTCCTATAAGACCTTGATTGCCGCCTTCTTGGGCTCGTTCGCACTCTGGGCTGTGAGCAATCCGCTGATGTTGTTCATCATGAACCACCTGCTGAGCGATTCCGCCATCGCCAACAAGATACTCAACTATAGCGATCAGGCAAGCAACATCTTCGGTTTCTTGGAGTTAGCTATCCAACTCCTGGTATCGTTAGCGGGCATACTCTATTTTGCGCAATCCTCCCCCACTCAAAAAGACATCCTCAAAGAGCACTACGCACATTATGTCACCTACTTCCTGATACTCACCGTGATCATCTGTGCCATCCCCGGCACATACCGTATCCTCAATTATGCCGCAGTCTTCTACATCATCTTAGTGACCGAGTTTATAGGCTCCCTCAAGTATCAAATGACCCTGCTTCCTGTCTCCAAAAGCCTCATCCTCCTCATCTTCTGTTTCTACAGCGTGCGCTGGTATGTTAAGGTCTGGCCCGAATCCAAAAGACATAATTACGAGTTCTTCGTCCCATACACTTCTGCCTTGGACAAGAATGCCAATACGGATTATCGCTATTACATGTGGGAATGTGCCGTAAATCGCGAAAAAACAGTTAAAAACTCACGCACTTACTAAAGACATGAATATCTTCTGCATCATAGTCACCTACAACGGAATGCAATGGGGCGAACGCTGCTTCTCCGCACTACGAGCCTCTACTGTTCCTATTACGACCGTAGTAGTGGATAACGGCTCTACGGACGGCACCCCGCAGTATATTCAGTCCCGCTTCCCAGAAGTAGTCCTGTTGCCGCAGACCAAGAATCTGGGGTTTGGCCAAGGCAACAATGCAGGAATACGCTACGCACTGACACATGGGGCGACACATGTGTTACTGCTCAACCAAGACGCATGGATTGACGCGGATATGGTAGAGAGACTGCTACCTTACGATGACGGCAACACCCTGCTCAGCCCTATTCATTTGACTGGAGAAGGAGACCGTTATGACGCAAATTTTGAACGCAACGCCATACGACGCTCCCGAGAGTATGACAGGTTCGCCATTGAACAGCAGAGAGGCATTACCTCTAAATACTACACAGATGAAATAAATGCGGCATGCTGGCTATTGCCGCGGAATATATTGGAGGACGTCGGAGGATTTAATCCCCTATTCTTCCAATATGCCGAAGATAACGACTACCTCCAGCGACTCCATTTTCACGGAAAAGAGACCTGCTTCGTGTCTGGCACCTTTTGCTACCATGACCGAGCACATATCCCCCCCAAGAATCCTACCAAGCAACTGATTTACCAGCAACTGGTACTCCGCACACTCGACATCAATCGTTCCGCGCTGATATGTACACTCCGCAGATGGCGCTATATCATAGCAGTATGGCACACTGCATTAGCCGAAAACAGATGGGCAGACATCACATTCCTATACCAAGCCCGAAAAGCATTCTATGCCCACTATAAAGAAATCCTCCGCAACAGACAAATCCTCAAAACCAAAGGTCCGCTCTGGATAGACTGCAATCTATGAAACCGACAATCTCTGTCATAATCCCATGTTATAACCAAGCGGCATATCTGCCAAAAGCAATAACATCCCTTCAGGCACAGACAATGCCCGACTGGGAGTGTATTATCGTAGATGACGGAAGCACTGACAACTCTGCGGAAATAGCGGCTAACATTGCCCTAAAGGACGAACGTGTTCGCCTGCTACAAAAACAGAATGGTGGAAGTGCGAGTGCAAGAAACATGGGATTACAAGTGGCCCAAGGAGAATATATACAGTTTCTCGATGCCGATGACAGCATAGATAGTTGCAAATTTGAGGAACAGTTAACCCAAATGGAAGATGAGCAACTGGACATGAGTTATTGCGCTTATAAATATCTGTTTGAAAACGGAACTTTAAGCAGGATGCGCTTTGCACATTTGAACAAGTGCACAATCTTAACCGGCTGGGGGTTAGGATATTCCATTCCGCCTCATTCCTTTTTGTACAAAGCATCTTTCCTGCACCGAAATAACATAGAGTTTGATTCTCGATGCCGATACAGAGAGGACTGGAATTTTCTCATCCGTTGTTTCCAAGCCCAACCCAGGATAAATACTCTCCCGAATTATTGCGGGGCATATTATTTCCAAAATCAAACAGGAAAAACAAGTTCTTATGTAAAAATGCAGGAAGGTAACTTTGCCTTCATGGCTTACATGTCACCTCTTTTGCACGGGTGGAATAAATGCATGTGGGCCTACCGCATCTCCGAAGAACTATGGATTTGGTTGCTTAGGATGATGAAATATCGTAGTACAGCAATCGCAAAAAGTCTATTTACGCTTCCTATTACAACGATTATCATTGCTGCGCTATTGATGCCCATATCCATATTGGGATTATTGCGGTATTTAATTACAACTTATATAGCTAAATGAAAAAGATATTATTCATAGGTGTCAATTATAATTCTTACGATGCTCTCCAATTGTTTGTGGACTCAGTTAATCGCGCCGCCCTGAAAGCTGTCGGCATAATGCAGGTAGACATTATGATTGCAGACAATTCTGCCGAGCTACAAGACATTGACAATACATCTTTTCAAAATATACACGTCCGCCAATATGTTACAGCGGAAAATTTAGGATATCTGGGGGGGGCAAAATATATACTAAAGCAACTGACACAAACTGTTCTTGAGCAATATGACTATATGGCTATTTCAAACGTTGACATTACGATAGACGAGTCCTTTTTTACAAATTTGGCGAAATTTGACACCAATAACATCGGATGGATAGCACCTTCCATTCTTTCACAGAAAGAAGGAAAAGATCGTAATCCGAAGATACTTAATCGTCCATCTAAAAGGCACATGCAAATTGCTAAAATGATTTACATCCACCCATTGGTATATAAGTTATACGTTCGTCTATTCTATCGCAACCGTCCCGCGCCTAAGATTACAACTGATCAGATTTATGCTGGCCATGGTTCTTTTATGTTATTTACGCAGCCCAAGGTTATTCAAGAGTTTATACATAACTTCAAGCCATTCCTGTTTTGTGAAGAGCATTTCTTTGCAGAGGAGTTAAGGAAACGTTCGTTAAGCGTAGAATATCATCCGGAACTAATCATTCATGATAAAGATCATATCTCCACATCGGCAATGCCATCTCGCTTTTATTGTCGCTATAACCGAGAAGCTATCCAATTTATCATAAACACTTATTTCTCATGACACGAGTTGAACGATACATATATGATTTAGTTAAAGGTAAGCCATGGTTGAAAGATTTGCTCAGAAACATCTATCAGTCTGTGTTTGACATCTTACCGCGTAAAAAGGAATTCTTTGCCGGAGACTTACAATACAAAGAACATTTCTTTTTAGGATTTCATGACATTCAACCGTTTTCTGAAGACGGAACAAAAGTCATTGCTCTGCGTGCTGATATCGAGGGATATATGCCAACAGAAAATGATGCATTACATGTTGGCTATTTTGACTTCTACGATGGTAAAATCGGGAGATTCCATTGCTTGGCGGATTCCTATGCCTGGAATTTTCATAAAGGATGTCGTTTACAGTGGTTAGACACTGACCACATTATTTTTAACACTCGCGAAGGAAATAAAGCATTTGCAACAACTATAAATGTTGGCACAGGAGAGAAAACAAGATATTCATTCCCTATAGATAGTATTTCTTCAGGTGGACAATATGCCACAACATTAAGTTTTGAACGATTAGAATATCTGATGCCGGGATATGGGTATCTGCATTCCATAGATAATAGTGAGAAAGAGCAACCGATTCCTTCGGACATCGGGTTGTCATTAGTTAACTTATATAGCGGAGAAAGCGAGTTCCTATTCTCGTATAAAGACTTAGCGGATAAATGTGACAATAGTACTCATTTATATCACTATATAACACACACTGCGTTCTCTAAAGATGATAGATATGTTTCGTGTTTGCATCGCTATATTGCATTAGAAGACAAGGATAAACGAACAACTCAACTAATCATCTATGACAGGCAAACGAAACAATATTTCGCATTGCCGACACAAGGGATGGTATCTCATTATGTATGGAATAGCAAAAACCAAATCATCGCATATTGTAAAGTCAGAGATAAAGAATGTCACGTACTTTTCACTATAAAAGACGGACAATGTGTGCAATGTCTTCCTATTGCTCAAAGTGCACTAAATTCCGATGGACACCAATCATTTATTAATGACACTTCATTTATAACGGATACCTATCCTGATAAATACAGGATGGCGAAATTATATAAAGTAGACATAGTCACTCAAAAAACAGAATTGATTGCGAGTGTTTATTCTCCCAAGCAGTTCCAAACTCAGAACATGTACAATCACATTGCATGCGACCTTCACCCTCGTGTATCAAGAGATGGAAAATATGTTTGCTTCGACTCGCCAAGAACCGGTATTAGATCACTACACATAATGTCTCTATCTAAATAATGCCGCTTGTTAGTATCATAATGCCCACGTATAACTGCGGACGGTTTATCAAGGACTCAATCGACAGTGTACTCGCCCAGACCTATACGAACTGGGAGTTGCTCATTGTGGATGATTGCTCGACTGATAACACAGAGAGTATTGTACGCGCCTATAAGGATACACGGATTCATTATTTTCGCAACGAGAAAAATGAAGGTGCTGCATTGACACGCAATCGTGCATTGCGAGAAGCGAAAGGCAGATATATAGCATTTCTGGATAGCGATGATCTTTGGATACCCGAGAAACTGGAACGACAGATAGCCCATATGAAGCAAAAAGGCTATGCGTTTACATATCATGAATACATTGAGATGGATGAGAGTTCTAATCCATTGGGAATACTGGTAAGCGGGAAAAAACATGTGCGACCGTTCGATATGTACAGCTGCTGCTGGCCCGGTTGCTTGACAGTGATGTACGATGCGCAACGAGTGGGATTAATACAAATTCCTGATATTCATAAGAACAACGATTCGGCTATGTGGCTGCAAGTCATCCGAAAGTCGGACTGTTATCTCCTTCCGGAGACATTAGCCAAATACAGGCGTCGCACAGGCTCTATCACACCCACATCGATATGGAAAAAAATCGGATGGCATTATATCCTCTTCCGCCAAGGTGCAGGTATGAACCCGATTGCCTCTGCCTTTTGGATGTGCATGAATATTATTGGAAATAGTTATAAGAAGATTTTTTACGTAAAACGATATAATGAAACGATTTAATATTCCTTTCTCACCTCCGGATATGACGGAAGCGGAAGTAAAAGAAGTAAAAGAGGCTATTTTGTCCGGCTGGATTACTACCGGACCAAGGACCAAGGAACTGGAACGTCAGATTGCAGCGTATGTAGGTACGCCTCGTGCGGTATGTCTTAATTCTGCTACTGCCTGCCTAGAGATGGCTTTGCGTCTATTGGGCATAGGCGAAGGCGATGAAGTAATTGTCCCTGCCTATACTTATACCGCTTCGGCTTCGGTAGTGGCACATGTAGGAGCAAAGATTGTGTTCATCGACTCACAAGCCAACTCGCTTGAGATGGACTATGAGGCCGTTGAGACTGCTATAAATGAACGCACCAAAGCCATCATTCCTGTCGATTTGGCAGGTATTCCATGTGACTACAAACGTATCTTTGAGATAGTAGAAAGCAAACGAACGCTTTTCCGTCCGGCTAATGAACTGCAGCGGGCAATTGGCCGCGTAGTTGTATGTGCAGATGCAGCACACGCTTTCGGTGCTTCATGGAAAGGCCAAATGGTGGGATCCATTGCCGACTTCACTTCCTTTAGTTTCCATGCAGTGAAGAACTTCACTACCGCCGAAGGAGGCGCCCTCACTTGGCGTTCTATGCAAGGAATCGATGATGAAACCGTCTACCACCAGATACAACTCTATTCGCTACATGGGCAGTCTAAAGA
>JAFUUE010000054.1 GCA_017483945.1 Paludibacteraceae bacterium
CTGTGTCTTCGGTAAATCGCGGGCGAGCCGCCCGCGTCCCAGGTGAGTCGTTTTTTTTCCCGCGTCCCAGGTGAGTGAGGCTTTTGGGCGGTATTATGCGGGTTCGTTGAGCAGGTCCATGAACTCCATGGTACGTCCCTCGAGTTGTCGTACGACGTGGTCTATACGCGAGACGAGGTAGTTATAGGCGAACATGGCGATGATACCGACGATGAGGCCTCCGATGGTGGTCACCATAGCCTGGTACATACCGGTGCTGAGGGCAGACATCTCGATGACTCCGCTGGCGTTCTGCGCCATGTTATAGAAGGTCTGCACCATACCGAGGACAGTACCGAGGAATCCGAGCATAGGTGCTCCTGCGGCGATGGTAGCCATGATGACGAGTCCTTTCTCGAGTTGGGATACCTCGAGGTTACCGACGTTCTCAATAGCGACCTGCACGTCCTGCATGGGTCGTCCGATACGGCTGATACCCTTCTCTACCATACGTGCGGAGGGGGTGTTGGTCTGCTTGCAGAGGTTGATGGCGGAGTCGATTTTGCCGTCGTGTATATAGTCGCGGATGCGGTCCATGAAGGACTTATCCTCCTGCGTAGCGGCACGGAGGACGACGAGTCGTTCGATGAAGAGGTAGATAGCCAGGGCGAGGAGGAGGGCGAGGATAATCATAATCCATCCGCCGTATTGGGCCATAGTCCAGAGGTTAATAGACTCTTGTACCGGTTCTTCAGCCGCCATAAGTGCAGCCTGATTGAGGGTGTCAATTTGGAAAAGCATAGTGTGTATTTATGTTTAGTATATTCTTGTTTATGTGACTGTTATAGGGTCAGCTTCGTTCCAGGTTCGTCTCAGGTTCGTTAGGTGGTCTGGTTTTCAGCGCGATATGTACCGTCAGGTAACGGTCAGGTAACGGTTTTATGCCGGCAGGAGGCAGTCACGGTAGCGTCGGATGGTCTCGTCGATACCAAGGTAGAGCGCGTCGGCGATGAGTGCGTGTCCGATGCTGACCTCGTCGAGCCAGGGGAAGGCCTGTGCGAAGGGTCGCGTGTTGTCCAGATTGAGGTCGTGTCCGGCATTGAGTCCAAGCCCGAGTTCATGCGCTTTCTCTGCGGCGGGTCGGTAGGCTTCGAGGGCTTTGTCGGGGTTCAAGCGGAACATCTCAGCATAGGGTCCGGTGTATAGCTCCACCCGGTCAGCCCCGGCGCAGCGGGCATACTCCACCATGAGCGGGTCGGGGTCCACGAAGACGGACGCGCGTATATGGTGCTCATGGAGCCGCCGTATGATGTGCGTGAGGTCATCGAGGCAGGCGCGAGTGTCCCATCCGTGGTTGCTGGTCAGTTGGTCGAGCGCATCGGGGACGAGCGTGACCTGCGTGGGGCAGACGTCGCAGACGAGTTCCATGAAGGGTTCCCGCGGGTTGCCCTCGATATTGAACTCGGTGGTGACGACCCTGCTCAGGTCATAGACATCGCTGCGTCGGATATGCCGCTCATCGGGGCGGGGGTGGACGGTGATGCCCTGCGCGCCGAATCGTTCGCAGTCGCGTGCAAAGCGGAGCACATCGGGCACGTTTCCTCCGCGCGCATTGCGCAGAGTCGCCACCTTATTTATATTGACGCTCAGTCGTGTCAAGACAGCCTTCTCGCGTGGCTTATGCCACAAAAACCGTTGCAAAGTTAGTGTATTTTTTTGATATATCAAAATTTTTGTGTAATTTTGCATGCAATTTACATCAACATAGTCAGGAGAAGAGCCATTATGACCATAGCTATATTCGGTAACGCGATGAAGACGAACACATTGGACGAGGTTCGCCATTTGCTGGATTTCATGCAGTTACGCGGTGTGGACGTGTATTTATCGCATGAGTTGCGTCAGGAGTTGGACTTGCGTCAATACAAGCCTTTCCCCTCGGAGTGGGTACAGTCGGAGGGTGAGTGGCATACGCCGGACGGGGAGAGCATCGATTTTGCGGTGTCGGTGGGCGGCGACGGTACGTTCCTGACCACGGCCAACGTGATAGGCGACAAGAACATCCCCATCCTGGGTATCAACTGCGGTCGTTTGGGTTTCCTGGCGGACGTCCAGACGAGCGAGGTGGACCTCATCATGGACCGGCTGATTAAGGGGCAGTACACGATAGAGCAGCGCACGTTGCTGAGCGTCACGCCTTCTCTGGGCGGGCACTTGGCGTCACAGTACGCGCTGAACGAAGTGGCGGTGATGAAGCAGGGACTGAGCAGTATGATATCGGTGGAGACGCTGATTGACGGCGAGTTGCTACACACGTACGAGGCGGACGGTCTGGTGCTGGCTACGCCGACAGGCAGCACGGCCTACAACCTGTCGATAGGCGGGCCGCTGATGATGCCCCAAGCGAAGGGGATACTACTCTCCCCGATAGCCACGCACAGCCTGACAGTCAGGCCGTTGGTCATCCCCGACAACGAGCAGATAGACCTGCGTGTGCGTAGCCGTAACGGCAGCTACATGGTGAGTGTGGACGGGCGGAGCCAGATAGTCGAGGACACGGTCACGCTCCATATCGAGCGGGCGCACTACACGATTAAGTTGGTGCAGATAGGCGAACACTCGTTCATCCAGTCGCTGAAGGACAAGTTAATGTGGGGCAGAGGAAATTAAGAGCACAAGTATGCATTGTAATCCAATCAAATACAGAATAATAGGCATCGCGGCACTCCTGCTCATCGGCTGTTCACTCCCGCTGTGCGCGGAGGGGACTCCGTTCGCGAAAGGGCTGTTCCGCTACTCGCCCTATGGGCGGGCGCTGCTGAGCGACGTCCATCCGGACTATGTACGTCTGGACATCAACTACATGACCAACCGCAGCGAGTGGGACTGGGGGCAGACGGGCAAGGGGATGCGTATCGCGACGGCGACCAACCTGGGCGTGACCATCCCGCTATGGCGCGGCAACATCGTGGACGAGCGCTACGGGCTGAGCCTCGGGGAACCCGTGATATTCAACATATGGCTGGACCTCACCGAGCCCGTGACGGCGCCGGTGGTGGACACGGACTACCGCATCGCCCTGCCGGAATGCACGTTCATCCACCGTCTGAACAAGGGCTTCGCCACGAACTACTCGATACGGTTCGCTCCGTTCAAGCACGAGAGCACGCATATAGGCGACGAGTTAGCCCTGCAGCACGCGGACCACGGCCTGCCGCTGCGGCGGGTGAACGCGTCGTACAACTACAGCGAGACCGTCTTCACACTCAACGACCCGGAGGACTCCCGCCGCGAGTATCACACGCTGCGGCTGGGACTGATGCTTCTGTGGGACTGGAAAGAGGGCTGGTACTCGGTGAAGCCGGGCGACGGCGATGAGAGCCTGCTGCAGACGCGCAACTCGCCGTGGGAGCTATACCTCCAATACCAGTACCAATCGCCCGTCAGCAAGCATGGTTTTCAGGCAGTTGCCTCGGCAGAGATACGCAACCGCGCACTGTACGGCTACCCGCAACAGGACTGGGATGCGACCAACGGCGTGAGCTACACGCCCCAAGCGCAGAGCCGCATCTTCACCTATAACATCTTCGTCGGCGCACGTTATGTCAACCCGTGGTACGACGGACTGATGGGACGACTGGCCGTGGGTCTGCGGGCCTATCACGGCAACAACTACTTCGGCCAGTTCCGTAACTATGACAACGTGAGCCACATCGGCCTTTGCTTTATCTATCAATAACACGCACATGATACGTATCATCTATATGGGGACGCCCGATTTCGCCGTAGCCCCCCTGCAAGCCCTGGTGGAACAGGGTTATAACATCGTGGCCGTAGTGACCATGCCCGACAAGCCGGCAGGGCGGGGCCACCATATCCAATACAGTCCCGTCAAGCAATACGCGCTGTCGGTCGGTCTGCCGGTGCTCCAGCCCGAGAAGTTGAAAGCGCCGGAGTTCGTGGAGGAGCTGCGCAGTTATCATGCAGACCTGCAGATTGTTGTAGCTTTCCGCATGCTGCCGGAGGTGGTATGGGCGATGCCTCGGTTGGGGACCTTCAACCTGCACGCGTCGTTGCTGCCTCAGTACCGCGGTGCGGCGCCCATCAACTGGGCCGTCATCAACGGCGACAAAGAGACCGGCGTGACGACCTTCATGCTCAAGCATGAGATTGACACCGGCGACATGATACTACAGGAGCGCATCGCCATCGGCGAGGACGAGGATGTGGGCAGCGTACACGACCGGCTCATGGAGCTGGGCACGCGTCTGGTGGTGCAGACCGTGGACCTGATTGCGGAGAGCGACGCCTCCGGGCAGCCGCTGCCTACGCGCCCGCAGCCCGAGTCGGCCGACCTGCGCCCGGCGCCCAAACTGTTCAAGGAGACATGCCAAATCCGGTTCGACCAGGAAGGAGCGCGCATCGTTAACTTCGTGCGCGGCCTGAGCCCCTACCCCGCAGCGTGGGCGGACATCGAGATAGGCGGCCGGATGTATGAGGGCGTGAAGATATACAAGGTGGCGCGCAGCAGCCAAGCGCAACAGAAAGGGCATATCCTTGTCCCCTGCGCGGACGGCTATATCGACATCCTCGAACTGCAACTGCCGGGCAAGAAACGCATGAACGCACAAGCACTGCTGAATGGTTTACGCCTTGATTGACAAATACTACAGCGACAACCCCGCCCTGCGGGAGGTGTTGGTACGCCACAGCGAGCAGGTACGTGACATGGCGCTCTCCATCGTGGACCGCCATCCGGAGTGGGTGGCGCAGGGGCTGGTGGACAGGCAGTTCGTCGAAGAGGCCGCCATGCTGCACGACATCGGCATATATGCCTGCGACGCGCCCAAGATACACTGCCACGGTACGCACCGCTACATAGAGCACGGCTATCTGGGGGCGGAGCTGCTGCGAGGCGAGGGACTGCCGAAGCATGCGTTGGTGGCCGAGCGGCATACCGGCAGCGGCATCTCACTGGAGCAGGTACTGCGGGAAGAGTTACCCATCCCTCCACGCGATTATTGCCCGCAGAGCCTGGAGGAGAAAATCATCTGCTATGCCGACAAGTTCTTCTCCAAGAGCCACTTGGGCGAGACCAGCAGCCGTGACAAAGTGCGCCGCTCCATATGGATGTACGGGCACGACGCCATCCGGCGTTGGGAGGAGTTGGAACGGCTGATGGAGGTATAGCAAAATACTGAGACAAGTATAGAGAATATAGACATAGAGCACAAAGAGTTGTGCCGACATAAAGCGTTATAAGCAGACTTGGGTACTTGAAAACTTCGACACCTTTTAAGTATTTTATTAATCTCAAGCAAAGCCTATCGACGCTCGCGCCTCTGGCGTGGGCTTTTGTGTAGATTTTGGGATTAATAGGTAGTCGAAGACCTCAAGTAGTCAAATGAAACAGCAAAAGTTCACGCTTTTTGTGTGCATTGTTGTGAAGAGTTAGGGACTTAAGGTGATTATACCGAGATTGTTTTATTGGACTCATGGCAATACATATAGGACATCGGATTAAGGAGGAGTTGCGCCGACAAGGACGCAGCGTGACGTGGCTGTCGCGGCAGTTGAGTTGCGACCGCACCAATATATACAACATCTTCCGACGGCAAAGTATAGACACCTGCCTACTACAGCGAATCAGTCTGATTTTGGGACACGATTTCTTTGCCGACCTATCCGTAGCATTGTGCCTGCAAGATGACGGCAGAGGGCGAGATTGTGTAGAAACATTCACCACAAAAGTGTAGAAATATCCACCACGCCAATTTATTGCGCATTCCAATGATTTGCAGTAACTTTGCAGAGTGAAAGAAAACTACCAACACTAATAGCGAATCTATGGAAGAAAATCACTTAAACTTTACACAGCGCACATTCCACGCTCTTTTTCAAAATGGCAATCGCTATCTATTTCCAGATAGTGAATATGCGACTATTTCTGCACATTTTCAGGAACATCGACAGAATTTCGGAGTTGATAATGTACACCTGCTCTATAACTACCTAAAAGGGAAGGGGCACTTCCAGCAAGCCCAAGAGGATTCCATAATAGCATCTTTAGAGCGAGTACTTGACTTTGTCTCAAAACATCCGGATCCCTATAATTGGCGAATAACCGATGCAGACTACACAGAGAATCTATTGGGGTTATACCATGAGATAAAGAATATTGCTCAATTTAGGCAGCAAAAGCAAATTGTCGTCATAACCCGAATCTTATCCGTCATTTACGGCTGCTGTCCGACCTTTGACTCTCACCTATGTGCTCTGCTGCATATCACTCCCAACGCAACCGACCTGACAGAGTTTCATATCCGAAGTTACTTAACATGGAAAGAGGTATTGATGGCGGTTATTGTAGTATCCTCGTTCTCTATCCAGAATATGGATTCTCCCAATGGTGTAGATACGCGTGCTATACGTGAACACATTTCTGAAATGGCGCATGGCTTACATTATGCTTTAGAGGAAGAAGAGCGAATAGAAGAGGCTCTAAATCCATTCGTCGAAAATGGGGATGGGGGAAATGATTATGGTCGTTATTAGGTGCTATATCTCAAATATGGTCATGGTATCTCGCAATTATACAAAACAACAAGTAGGATAATTTGCTCGTATTATCAACAGAGTCAGCGAACTTACCTTCCTACAATACATTTCATTTTATTAACAACAAACCGAATGGTAGAGTCAAATATGCACTGGTTTAATTCCACCAACGGGTTTATTAATATAATTTTCTTAACCATGGGATTTTTTTCTAACACAAAAGCAGCAATCGACTTAATTCATGCTGCAGATGCAATCAATGATTGTTTCAAAAATAGATTATTACCTTACTTAAATAAATATAATCTAGGGCAAACATATAATAGCCAAGATTATCCTTATATTCGCGCAGGTGTGGAGTTTATTGAGAAAAAGGTTATATATATGCGATTAAGGTTACAAGATCTACCTGCAGACAAATGGATGTATACAATGGTTCGCGCAGTCGATGGACATTCCACCCCTGTTCTTGGATACATTATGGCTATGCTAGACTTGTGTAAAGAACTAAGAAAAGGATTCTAACATTTCAAGTTTTAAACAAGTATATTATAATAAATTTAGTAGAGTTTGATATGGATAAAATCATTATCATAATAATTGCAGTAGGACTCGTTGCATATTTATTCAGCGTGCTCACAGGGTCGAGTCATGATGAAGCAGCTGCTAATGGTTGTATAACTGGCATGGGGTGCGGTTATGGTATAGTACAAATTATTGTTGCTATTGGAATAATCTCATTGGCTATTATGTTTGTGACATGGCTTTTTAGTTAATATTAACCTTTCTACTATAAAATGCACTTTTATTTGCACAATTCATGAAAGAGCAGCACCTCTGCGTCCGATTGGAGTTCGGAAAGCCCCCTTCAAAAAAGCGATGAAGTTATCATTCCTTCACCGCCTATTAAATCGCGCATAAAGCGCTGGACTTATATATCAGCCTTTCCTAACAGGAAGTCATAAATATTCATAATCAAGATTCCCTCGTCATTCCGGTAA
>JAFUUE010000055.1 GCA_017483945.1 Paludibacteraceae bacterium
AGCACGGTGTATGCCTCAGTGCTGGTGTTGTCGCCTGCGGTGAAGGTCAGGTTGGTCGAAACTTCCTCTTCGCCCTCCTCGATAGCGAGGTCGGTCTCGTCTGCATCAAACTCAGCATCAGCCTCGATGCAGTCTGAAGAAGAGCCTCCTGCAAACCATACACGGATTCCATAGACGAATAGCGATTGAGCATTGCCTGAAGGGAAACTTGCCTTAGCTGCAGTTCCGATCACTACATTCTTCCATTGTTTGGAGAAGTACACTGCTTTCAGTTCCAAACCGGAGAGGTCGAACTCAACCCATTCAGCATCAGTATAGTTTTTATTAGCGATAGTAACAGCAGGATCTACATTCGTAGCATAGTCAGCATTTGCGAAATCAGGTGTTGCTGCAACCTCCGTATAGCCGATAAGCCCCGCATTGATATTTTTATTACTTCCATTACCGGTTACGAGAAATGCAACTTTTGCTAACTCCTTGTCAGAGGTAATACCAACATAGGCAGAATTGTTGGTTTGGTCAGCTTTGATGTTGTAGTAATCGCCTGTTAGCTGATAGTCTCCAGCATAAAGAACATTAGTGCCATCGTACTCTTTAAAATACGTGGTGGCATCTTCTGCTGTCATCGCATCAATAGCAATGTCTGCTTCCTGCGCCCACAGGCTAAAACTTGCCAGAAGAGCAGCAGCGATTGTGAATAGTTTTTTCATAAGAAAAAATGTTTAAATGGTTAATAGATTAGTGTTAAATATAGATTGGTTGATTAGTTGTCTTTTGCGCCATCGCCTTTATTGCCGCGGGTGATGGTGTGTTTATTCTTTTTTAGGCACGAACGCTTCGATGATAGACAGCGTGGTCCGTGTCGCAACCGGGCTCTTCAGGATAGTCGCCAGCATATATAGCCCGCGCTCGGTAAAGGCGGTAGGAACGTATCTCGCTCCGCCCCAACTTGAGGTCGAAAATTTTGATCTCAAGTTTGCAAACTCCTGGCGATCAAGCTTAAAGATATATCCGAAAGAAAACTTATCGGGGTTGTTTCGTACTGCCTGATTGACGATTCGGGTCTCTACACCGTAGAGTGCAGCAACGTCTGCATCCAGGAGTACGGGTTGGTTACGCAACATGATGATGCGGTCTTTTATCTCCTCGTATGGGATAAGGGTGTTATTCATCGATAGTGTGCTCATTTATCACGCTACAAAATTACTGCTTTTCGCGCGTATGTATGTGTATAAATAGGGGAAATATGTGTAAAAATTGACGCGTGTATTATTTGCCACAGGCGCGGGCTGTGCCCGAGACGGAAAACCTGAATATATCACAATGTCAGCGAAGAAGGCCTTAGGGTGACAAAATGGCAATACGGTAAGAGTACGGCCATTGTACGGCAAGAGTACGGTCATCGTACGGAGAGGGGAACGCCCGGGGGCATTATCATATTGTCACCGAAAGGGGCAGCCTGCTTACTTTTTGCTCTTTGCCAACGCCATGACCTCTTCGGCGATACGTCGTGCGGAGTCGCGTTCGGCGAGGGCGAGGACGTTGGTGTGCAGTTGTTGCAGCCGGTCGGTGTCACGGATGAGGCTGAGGGCAGTGGGGATGAGTCGTTCGGCGGCCTCGTCGTCGCGCACGAGCACGGCGGCGTCCTTACGGACGAGCGCCATGGCGTTATGCGTCTGGTGGTCCTCCGCCACATTGGGCGAGGGGACGAGTATAGCAGGTTTGCCGAGCAGGCACAGCTCACTGATGGAGGAGGCTCCGGCGCGCGAGATGACGAGGTCGGCCTGTGCGTAGCGGTCGGGCATGTCACTCAGGAAATCGCGGCACTCGATATGTGCGGGGCTGCCTGCGGCGAGCCATGCCTCGCGGCAGCGCTCGTAGTAGGTCTTGCCGGTCTGCCATACGACATCGATGTCCGCCTCGCACAGGGCGGGGAGGGCGTCGATGACGGCTCGGTTGATGGTGCGTGCACCGAGGCTGCCGCCGATGATGAGGAGGGTGCGCCGGCCGGTGTCGCGTCTGACGCCGGAGGTGAGGTTCTGGCGGACAGGGTTGCCGGTGAGGATAATCTTATCCGCAGGGAAGAAGCGCTCCATGCCCGGGTAGGCGACGCAGATGCGTGCGGCGTCGTTGCGCAGGAGTTTGTTAGTGACTCCGGCGAAGCCGTTCTGCTCCTGCAGGAGGATAGGCACGCCCATGCGTGCGGCGACCTTCATCGCTGCTCCGCTGGCATAGCCTCCGACGCCGACGCCGACATCGGGGCGGAAGTCACGGATGATACGCCGGGCCATACGCATAGAGCGCAGCAGGTCGATGAGAACGCTGATGTTCTTCCAGGGCTGTGCGCGGTTGAAGCCCCGCACGGGCAGGCCTATGATTTTATAGCCCGCCTGGGGCACGCGCTCCATCTCCATGCGCCCGAGGGCGCCGACGAAGAGGATGTCTGCCTGCGGGTCCAGTTCGCGCAGGGCGTTAGCAATACTGACTGCGGGGAAGATGTGTCCACCTGTTCCTCCGCCGGAAATGAGGTATTTCATAATGTAGTAATTAGTCGAAAGGTGCTTAGAGCACTCCAAAATATTAGTCGAAAGCAGGTGCGCCTGTAGGCGCATCCGCGGGCGAGCCGCCCGCGTCCCTGGTGAGTCATCGCTTCACGTCCCGGTGGGGTGATGTATCTTCACGGGTGGGGGCACTTCACGGGTGGGGTGAGTTCGTGGGTTTACTGAACCATAGTGACATCCACGTGGGGATAGGCGAAGGCGAAGCCATGCTGCGGGAGTTCGGTGTAGAAGCGCTGCTGCATGTCGAAGAAGACATCCCAGTAGTCAGCGGCCTGCACCCATGCGCGGACGACGAAGGTGATGTCGTTGGCGTTGAGGGAGAGCAGTCCGACGAAGGGGTCGGGGACAACGTCCATGCGGTAGTTGACAGTAGAGAGGGGGAAGCGCTCTTTCTCGGCCTCGTCATAGATAGGTGCGAGGTCGGTGGCGGCAGTGAGGATACGCTGTTCGCCGGCCATCATGGCGAGCAGGGTCTGCTTGCAGGCATCGGCATCGGAGCCGTAGGCGACACTGACCTGCCACTCCACGCGGCGGAAGGGGCGCGCCGAGTAGTTGTCGATAGTGCCGTTGGAGAGGGCGCCGTTGGGGAGGACGACCACTCGGTTGTCCACGGTGAGTATCTTGGTGGTGGTGATGTTGACCTCGAGGACGGTGCCACTATAGCCCTGGGCATTGATGAAGTTGCCGGCGCGGAAGGGCTTGAAGGCAAGCAGCATGATGCCTCCTGCAAAGTTCTGCACCGTGCCGGAGAGCGCCATACCGATGGCCATACCTCCGGCAGCGAGGAGGGCGGCCAGGGAGGTGGTATCCACACCGAGTGTGCCGACCGTGACGATGATGAGCATGACGGTCATCATGATGCTGATGAAGGAGGTGATGAAAGAGGCCAGTGTGCGCTCGGTCTTGCGTCGTTCGAAGACACGTGTCAGCAGACGTTTGACCCAACGGATGAGCCAAGCACCGACGATGTAGATGACGATAGCGGCGAGCACCTTAAGCCCGAACTGGAGGGCGCTCTGTCCGAGTTGGTGCCAGAAGGTCTCAGGGTCGGTCTGGAGTTGGGTGATGATTTCGCGTGTGACCTGCTTGACGGAGTCGGGAGGCAGGATAGCGGGGGTTTGTAAGTCTTGGAGAAGCATATGGGGTGATTTAAAAATTTAAGATTTAAAATTTAAGATTCAAGATTCAAGATTTAAGATTGGCTGTAGCGAGTGAGGATTTCATCGAGTATGGCGAAGAGTTCGTCGCGCGACTCGGTGCGCAGGAGGCGTATGCGTGTCTGCCGGAAGTCGGGGAGCCCCTTGAGGACGGGTGTAGCGGCGAGGTGGCGTCGGCTATGGACGATACCGCGTCGCTCGTCGCCTACCCAGGCGATGGCGGCATCGACATAGTCCCGTAGGACGCCGAGGCACCACTCGAGTGTGCGCGGGAGTGTGTGTCCGGCATGCATGTCCTCAAAGAGCCATGGGCAGCCGAAGGTGGCGCGTCCTATCATGACGGCGTCCACGCCGTAGCGGTCGAAGCAGAGGGCGGCCTGCTCGGGTGTGGTGATGTCGCCGTTGCCGATGATGGGTATATGCATGCGAGGGTTGTTCTTGACGGCACCGATGAGTGTCCAGTCGGCGGAGCCGGTGTACATCTGGCACCGTGTGCGGCCGTGGATAGTCAGTTCGGCAATGCCGCAGTCCTGGAGCGCCTCGGCGAGGTCGGTGATGATGAGGTGGTCGGCATCCCATCCGAGGCGTGTCTTGACGGTGACGGGTGTGTGGACGGCGTCCACTACGGCGCGTGTTATCTCCAGCAGTTTGGGTATATCGCGCAGCAGTCCGGCTCCGGCGCCCTTACCGGCCACTTTCTTGACGGGGCAGCCGAAGTTGATGTCAATGAAGTCGGGGTGTGCCTGTTCGACGATACGTGCGGCATCGGCCATGGGTCCGGGTTCGCGGCCGTATATCTGGATAGCCACGGGGCGCTCCTCGGGGCGTATGTCGAGCTTGCGCATAGTGGAGGGTATGTCGCGGACGAGCGCGTCGGCGTTGACGAACTCGGTATAGACGCGGTCGGCACCGAAGCGCTTGCAGAGCAGGCGGAAGGAGGGGTCGGTGACGTCCTCCATGGGAGCAAGAAAGAACTTATTTACCATTTGGTCATTTACCATGTACTATTTAGGATTTGCGGATTTCGGGGTAGCGGATGCGGCGGTGGTTGATGGCGATGAGGCGGGCGGTGAAGACATGGCGGATGTCCTCGAGGTCCTTAAAGGAGAGGGGGGTCTCGGCAAACTGTCCGTCGGCGACCTGCTGGTCAATCATATCGTTGACCATTTGGGTGATGTTATCTTCGGTGAAGTCCGAGAGTGAGTGGCTGCGGGCTTCGATAGCGTCGGCCATCATGAGGATAGCGCCCTCGCGTGTGGAGGGTTTGGGTCCGGGATAACGGAAGAGCGAGGGAGAGACGGCCTCTCCGGGGTGGCGGTTAATCCAGGTGTTATAGAAATAGCGGGTGAGGGATGTGCCGTGGTGTGTGAGGATGAACTGGGTGATGACCTCGGGGAGCCCGTGTTTCTCCGCCATGCGTGCGCCTTCAGTGACGTGGCTGATGACGATTTGCGCCGCCTGTTCGGGTTCCATCTCGGAGAGGGGGTTATGTCCGTCCTGTTGGTTCTCAGTAAAATACTCGGGGTGTGCCATCTTGCCGATGTCATGGTAGAGCGCTCCTGTACGTATGAGGAGCGGGTTGGCGCCTATCTGCTTAGCGGCCTCTGTAGCGAGGTTGCTGACCTGCATTGAGTGCTGGAAGGTGCCGGGGGCTTTCTCGGCGAACTCGTGCATCCAGTCGGAGTTGATGTCGGCCAGTTCGACGAGTGTGACGCTGCTGACGAGGCGGAAGACCTTCTCGAAGAGGTAGATGAGTCCGTAGGAGCAGATGATGAGGACGGCATTGACGAGGAAATAGAGGTAGGTATAAGGCTGCAGGTCATGCCAGTCGCCGGTGGTGGCAAGCATGAAGGCGGTGTAGGCGACGATGTAGGTCAGGAGAATCCACCCGGCAGTCTGGACGAGTTGTGCCCGCTTGGTAAGGTCCTGGAGGCTGGCCACGGCCACCATACCGACGGCGGTCTGCACCATGAGGAACTCAAAGGGCGCGGGGACGGCGAGTGAGGTGATGAAGATAGTGGTGAGGTGGAGGAAGAGGGCGGTGCGTGAGTCGTAGAAGACGCGGGTGAGTATGGGCACCCATGCAAAGGGGACGAGGTAGATACTGAGGACCGTGAAGCGCAGCACGAGGCTGGCCATGATGACGGTGAGTGCGACGAGGAGGCAGAAGAAGAGGACACTACGCAGGTCTTGCAGGTGCTTGGGTCGGAAGACGCGGAGGTAGAGGAAGAACATGAGCAGGAAGACGAGGACGAGGACGGCGTCGCCTATGACGGTGCGTATCTGGCGATTACGCGGGAGTGTCTCGTCGTCGTATGCGCGGCTGAGCGAGCGCAGGATTTGGGCATCCTGCTCGGAGACCACTTCTCCCCGTTCGATGATTTTCTCGCCGGCCTGCACCATACCTTCGGTGACCGATATCTGTGCGAGCAGGCTCTCGCGCAGCTGTGCGGTGGTGAGGCTGTCGTAGAGGAGGTTAGGCTCCATGTCCAGTCCGAAGGTCTCGTAGGCCGTCCGCGGAGTATAGAAGCGGCTGATGGGGTAGGTCTTGGAGACGCGTCCCTCGACGACGGAGACGGTACGGCAGCCGTAGTGGTTGAGCCGTTCGCGGTCCTGGAGGGAGAGGACGAGGGCGTGGGGGGTGGTGTCGGACAAGAGCGTGAAGCAGGGGGAGAGGGACTCGCGAAGGATGGCGCTGCGCTCCTGCTCGAGTTGGGCATCAGTCTTGAAGATGGGGAAGTCGAAGTCGGCCGTGAGTGTGGCGTATGGCCAGGGCTTACCCACCTCCCAACTATAGCGGAAGGTCCGGCTGTAGCGGGGGAAGAGGTACACCGTGAGGGCTGCCAAGAGGCAGAAGGCGAGTGCTTTGAGTATGTTACTGTATCTGTTCATAAGTCGGATTTTATTAGTCGAAAGTCGAAAGCGTCAGTCGGGCGATTCTTCGCGTGAAGGTGTGGTGGCGGTGTTGTCGCCGTGTGGCGGCGAATCGCGGGCGAGCCGCCCGCGTCCCAGGCGGGTGTGTGCACAGTGCACTACAAGTGATTCGGGTTTCTTCCGTGTATGTATCGTGTATCTATCGTATATCTATCGTAACGGGTACGGGTTTTCAAGGGGTTAGCGGCGGGCTTGGAAGAAGTGCTGCATGAGTTGGCGGCAGGGTTCTTCGAGCACTCCGGCCGTGACTTGCGTCTTAGGGTGCAGGGCTTCGGGTGCGAAGTGTGTGAAGCCTCGCTTCTCGTCGGGGCATCCATAGACGAGTCGTCCGAGTTGAGCCCATCCGAGTGCTCCGGCGCACATGACGCATGGCTCGACGGTGACATAGAGCGTGCAGTCGCGCAGGTACTTGCCGCCGAGCGTCTGCGAGGCGGCGGTGAGGGCCTGCATCTCGGCGTGGGCGGTGACATCGGCGAGTGTCTCGGTGAGGTTATGCCCCCGTCCGACGATGGTGTTATCCGCGACGACGAGACAGCCGACGGGTATCTCTCCGGATGCCGCAGCTTTCTCGGCCTCGGCGAGGGCAAGGGTCATATATCGTTCGTCATCGGTCATGGGAGGAAGAGGGGCAGTTGTTCAGGGGAGTGTTCGAAATGGTTACCGATGACGACTATGTCGGCTCCGGCGTCCCAGGCGGCTCGGGCCTGCTCGGGTGAGCATATACCTCCTCCGACGAGGAGGGGTATGTCTATCTCGCTGCGGACGGCGCGTATGAGGTCCGCGGGGACGGGGTGTGCTGCGCCGCTGCCGGCCTCGAGATAGACGAGTTGCTTACCGAGGAGTTGTGCCGCGACGGCCATGGATACGGCGCCGGTGATGTCCGAAGCGGGCAGGGGCTGCGCGTCAGCGACGCGTGCGGCAGCGGAGGGTCGTCCGCCGTCGATGAGTATATAGCCCATGGGGATGGTCTCGATGCGCAGGTCGCGTACGGCGAGGGCTGCGCGTATATGCAGTCCGACGAGCATGTCGGGGTTGCGGCTGTTGAGCACGGAGAGGTAGAGGAGCGCGTCGGCGTCGGGGGAGAGCTGGGCGGGATTGCCGGGGAAGAGGAGGAGCGGGCGCGTGGTGAGTGTGCGGAACGTGCGTATGCAGTCGTCGATACGCGTGCCGGTGCTGCCTCCGACGAGCAGGAGTTGGGGAAGGGAGAGCAGTTCGGGCTGCCGGAGCCAATGCGTGAGGGGCTTATCGGGGTCGATAAGGACAGCGAGGAGCTTGCGTCGTTCGCGTGCAGCCTGTTGTATGGCAATCAGTCGGTCCATCGGAAAGATTCGATAAGGTGCTCTATATCCGTGCGCAGGTAGTCATACACGGGCGCGAGGGAGTCGGCGTTGGGGGTGGTATTACAATAGACGGCCCCGCGGAAGAAATGGCGCGCGGAGTCGGTGAGGAAGAACTGGTAGGGCGAGGCGGTGTTGCCCTGTATATGGAAGAAGACGCCATAGACGCGTGCGTCGGGGTTGGCGAACTCGCGTTCGGGAATAGCCGTGGCCTGCTGCGCGTGCTTATAGACAAACTCGACGGCGTCGGCGGTGAGGGTGTTGAGGTTGCGTCGGACGGGCTTGTAGGAGCAGTGGACGGTGGCGTTGAGGGCGGGATAGTTGATGTTGAGCCACCATTGCTCACCGGGTTCGTCCACGGGTGCGGCCAGTGCGTTGCGGGAGAGGTCGAAGGCGTATGGTGCGCCGGGGCGGTCGAGCGGGGCGTAGGCGGTGTCGGGGATGGCGATACGGTAGTAGCCGTAGGGCTTAGGCACCGAGGGGCGCGAGCAGGAGGCGAGGGCGAGGAGGGCTACCAGGAGAACGACAAGCGGGGTGCTGCGCCCTCGGCGCCTCCGCGAGCGCGGTCTGTGACTGAGACGGGAAACCCGCGTCCCAAGCGAGACGGTACGGACAATGTCTAGGATTGGTCCTATTTCTGAACGGATAAAAACCATGTGGGGAGTCAGGGTTTTTGGAGTTCTTGTACGGCGCGTTTGGTGATGTCGTCGTCGCGTTCGAAGAGAGGGAAGAATCCCTCGTCGCCGAGGATATTACGGACGATATAGGCATTGACGAGTCGGACGAGGAGGGGACGCGACTTAGCCAGTTGAGCGGGCCGGGGGGCGACGTCCTTGTCGGCGCAGAACTGCACGAACTCGGGCACCCAGTCGGTGCGGAGGAGGTGTTTCTCGAGGGACTGCCAGTCCTTAAAGCGCTCCAGTTCCTTGCGATGGCGGTCGGTATAGCTATAGGCGAACTGATAGGTATAGGCGAGGTTGACGACCCGGTTGTAGTAGGGGGTATTGAGTGTGGTGTCGCGTCCGACGAAGATGTCGGGCATGATACCACCGCCTCCGCGGACGAGTCGTCCGGCGTCGGTGTAATAGCGTGTGGTGTCGGTGAAGTGGATGCTATCGGCGGAGTAGAGTTCGCCGTGCTCGAAGCGGTCGAGGATGTCGCGTTCGTAGTCATCCTGGTCGCCGAGGGTATAGGGCTTCTGGATGCACCGCCCGGAGGGGGTGTAGTAGCGTGCGACGGTGAGTCGTACGGCAGAGCCGTCGGAGAGCTCGCGTTGCTGCTGGACGAGTCCCTTGCCGAAGGAGCGTCGTCCGATGATGAGTGCGCGGTCGTGGTCCTGCATGGCACCGGCGAATATCTCGCTGGCAGAGGCGGAGAAGTTATCAATGAGGACGGCGAGGGGGACATCCTTGAAGCGTCCGAGTCCGTTGGCCTTGGCGTCGAAGCGGGGATAGGCACGTCCCTCGGAGTAGACGATGAGGTCTCCCGCGCGGAGGAACTCGTTGGCCATCTTAATCGCCTGGTCCATGTAGCCGCCGGAGTTCTCGCGGAGGTCAATGATATAGGCCTTGGCCCCCTGATTGCGGAGGGAGGTGAGGGCGTTGATGAACTCCGTGTAGGTGGTCTCGGCGAACTTATTGACGCGGATGAAGCCTATGTTACCGCCGATGATGAACTGCGCATCGACGGAGAGGACGGGTATGTCGCCGCGTGTGATGGTGTAGCGGAGCGTCTCGGGCGTGCCAGCCCGGCGTATGCCGAGCTTGACCTGCGTACCTTTCTCACCGCGGAGGGTGTGCATGACTTTCTCGTTATTGATGCCCTTTCCGACGAAGACGGAGTCGTCCACCTCGATGATTTTATCGCCGGCGAGCAGTCCTGCGCTCTGGCTGGGTCCGCCGGAGATGACGGCGACGATGGAGACGGTGTCGTTCTGGATGGAGAACTGGACGCCGATGCCGGAGAACGAGCCGGCGAGTTGGGAGTTGACCATCTCAAGGTCCTCCTTGGGGATATAGGCGGAGTGCGGGTCGAGTTTTCGGATGAGGTCCTGCATGACATCCTCGGTGATAGAGTCCATATCGAGCGGATCCACATACATCTGCTGCATGAGGCTGAGCAGTTGCTCCACTTTGGACTCGGGTTGGAGGAAGATTTGGCCGTTCTGGATGGTGATGCGCTGCGCATTGGCCTTGTTGGAGACGGCGTTTCCGATGAGGAAGCCGGTGAGCAGGGTGAGGACGATGAGTGAGGGGAAGAGTATCCGTTTCATTGTCAGGGAGGTTTTAGTGAAGGGGGATTAGTCAGTCAGGTGTTCAACTTGTATGCCTGCCCGCCGGAGCAGGTCGAGTCCGTCGGTGATGCGGTACTCGTCGCCATAGACGACGCGCCGTATGCCGGACTGTATGATGAGTTTGGAGCACTCCATGCATGGGGATGTGGTGACATAGAGCGTAGCCCCGTCGGCGGAGTTATGTGAGCGCGCGACCTTGGTGATGGCATTGGCCTCGGCATGGAGGACGTAGGGTTTGGAGATATTATTCTCGTCCTCGCAGACGTTCTCGAAGCCGGAGGGAGTGCCGTTGAAGCCGTCGGAGATAATCATCTGGTCCTTGACCATGAGGGCGCCGACCTGACGCCGTTGGCAATAGCTGTTCTCGGCCCATGTGCGTGCCATGCGCATATAGAGGATGTCGCGTTGGTGTTGTTTGGTCATAGTAGTTGCGTTATGTGGTGCAAATTTACAACAAAAATCGGACATATGCAATAGCGTGGACTATTTTTTCGCGCGCGTGTACCTAAAAAAGGGTGCGGCAGGTATATAAAAAGCAGGGACACCTTCCGAAGAAGATGTCCCTGAGTGCGCAGGATGAGACTCGAACTCACACGATCTTGCGACCACTACCCCCTCAAAGTAGCGTGTATACCAATTTCACCACCTGCGCTCGCGTTCGACGCCCTCGGACGCGGACTGCTGCTACGCAGCATTAAGTCCTCGGGGTCTCCGCTCTCCGAAAAACAACCCTCACGTTGTTCAGGTTCTTTTTCGGATGCCATTCGGTCAGCGGGAGCACCGAATGTCTTGTGCCCGGAACAGGACTCGAACCTGCACACCTCTCGGCATGCGCACCTGAAACGCACGCGTCTACCAATTCCGCCATCCGGGCTGTCGCGCTAAGCGCCCTCGGACGCGGACTGCTGCTACGCAGCATTAAAGTCCTCGGGGCTTATCGCTCTCCGAAAAACAACTTTCGTAAACTCAAGTTCTTTTTCGGGGGCCATGCGGCTCTAATATTAAGCCCCCTCGGACGCGGACTGCTGCTACGCAGCATTAAAGTCCTCGGGGCTTATCGCTCTCCGAAAAACAACTTTCGTAAACTCAAGTTCTTTTTCGGGGGCC
>JAFUUE010000056.1 GCA_017483945.1 Paludibacteraceae bacterium
GTGAGGGAGGAGCGAGAGAGGGGTGAGGGAGGGGCGAGGGAGGAGTATAAGGAACAAAGCGCGGCCGCAGAGGGAGTCTGCGGCCGGGAAAAGGAGACGCCTATAAATCAGGCGGGTTAGAGGAGTTTGAGGATTTCGGATTCGATGTCCTCGGGTTTGGTGGTAGGTGCGAAACGGCCTACGACATTGCCCTCACGGTCAAGGAGGAACTTGGTGAAGTTCCAGCGGATGTCGCTCTCTTTCTTATAGGTTTTGCTGATAGTCTTGAGCAACGCGGCCGTGCTCTTGGCCTTCAGTCCGCTATACTCCTCTGTGGGAGCCTGCTCTTTGAGATAAGTGAAGACAGGCGATTCGTTCTCGCCATTGACGTCAATCTTAGCGAATTGGGGGAAAGAGACTTTGTAACGAAGCTGGCAGAAAGAGACGATTTCCTCCTCGGTTCCGGGAGCCTGCTCACCGAACTGGTTGCAGGGGAAGTCGAGGATAACAAGTCCCTGATCCTTGTACTTCTTGTAGAGGTTCTCCAGCGCCTCGTATTGCGGGGTGAATCCACAGCCGGTGGCCGTGTTAACAATCAGGAGGACTTTTCCTTTATACTCAGCCAGCTGCACCGGCTGCTTCTTGGTGTCAAGCACCGTGATGTCATAAATGTTCATAGTGGCAACAAGTAAAATAGTTAATAGATTTAATAACATAAGCGTGATTTATATCGTTCACGATGCAAAGGTACGTCTTTTTTCTTATAACCACAAGCGGCACAAAGGAATTTGTGTCGCTTTCTTAACAGGAGTACATCGTTCCGTAATTACCAACCTCCCGGGCGGCTGCTGCCACCGGAGTAGGTAGTGAGCGTGACAGAAGAGCCGGACGAGGCCGTGGCGGGATAGTATGCGACGCCGTCAAAGACGCTTGTGCCCGAGGCGGTTACGCCGGATGTAAGAGTAGGTGTCGAGGAGGCCGATACGACCAGAGAACTACCGCCGCTGCTCGGGGTCTTGAAGGCAAAGGTAGTGGAGCCGTAAGTGAGTGCGTACCATGTGTTTTTGGACCATGTGGAGCTGCCTCCACCCCCTCCCCATCCTCCACCTGAGGACGAAGACTTGGTGGTATAACATGTCTGTGAGAGACTGGCGCCGTTCTCCAGACCGCCAATAACGACGATAGTGCCGCCGGTGACATAGAGTTTATAGCCGCCCTCGGTATTGGCATCAATGCCGACCTCGGGGGAAGTGGCACTGACAGCATAGACGAGTCCGCCTTGGATATAGCAGTTGCCATTGGCATCCAGCCCGTCGTTGTTAGTGGCGCGGGCATAGACGAGGCCGCCGGAGACGGTCATGTTGCCGGCAGAGTTGATGGCATCATCGTAGGCATTGACTGCGATTTCTCCTCCGCTGATAGTGAGCGTGCTCTTGCTCTCAATGCCTTCGCCATTGGTGCCGGACGTGGAGACGCTGATTTTCCCGCCAGTGATAGCAACCGCTCCCGCGGCTTTGATGCCCTTGGGCGAGGAGTAGTAGCTGTTGCTAATCCGGTCGGTATTGCCGGTGTAGTTGGTGTTGGTGGTGGAGCCATTGGAGTAGAAGAGTCCTCCTGTGGTAGTGACACTTATGACGGCACTGTCGCTGACAGCGAGTGTCCCGTCGCACTTGATACCTTTTCCCCCGGAGCCGGTACTACGAAAGGTGAGCGTGCCGCCGGAGAGGGCGATGTTACCATCGGCAGAGATGCCGGCAGCGGCTTTAGTCTCCAGGTCAGTTGTGTCCCAGGTGCCGACACCGGAGGTGGTAACATTGACGGTGCCGCCGGTGACATAGACGTCGCCTTCGGCCTTGAGTCCCTTGGCGGCAGCGGCCGTGACGGTTATTTGGACCGTGCCGCCATTGATATAGATATTGCCGCTATCCTCGTTGTCGTGGTTGGTGGTCCGGCCTGTGGAGCCGGTGGTGGTGTCGTCGATGTCGCACTGGAGGCCGTCGTCCCCCACTCCGCTGATGGTGACAGAGCCGCTCCATGAGGAAATACTGCGCACAGTTGATGCCGTCTCCCACAGCAGAGAGGACGTTGATTGTCGCATTCTTCACAGAGCAATACTCGCCGGTCTTGACAGCATGCTTGAGGTTGCCATAGACATTGAGCGTG
This sequence comes from Paludibacteraceae bacterium, assembly GCA_017483945.1. Taxonomy (GTDB): domain Bacteria; phylum Bacteroidota; class Bacteroidia; order Bacteroidales; family Paludibacteraceae; genus Colicola. The sequence goes on from JAFUUE010000056.1 coordinate 2,143, forward strand.
CCATGCTGGGCGAACTCGGCATGTCCCTTGATATAGAGGCACCCCTTCTGCGAGCCGGAAGCGGCATCACGCAGCGTGTTAGTCGTCTCGTTGAGGACCTTGACCTTGATGCGCTTGCCGTTCTGCACGTGGACGGCGGCGCCGGAATAGACGGGAGTCGCGTTGGTGAGCGTGAGGCCGTTAAGTTCGAGCGAGGCTTTGTAGGAGCCGGCCATGTAGAACTCGCCGTCGGAGGTGGTGCCGGAGAGGTTATAGGTGACCTCGGTAGCGAGGTCGGAGGCCTGGGTGATGCTCACGTGCGCGCCCGAGTACGCGATAGTAAGGTAGCGGGCGATGTTGCCGGCCACGGTGACCGTAGCGGCAGAGCCGTTATAGGCGACCTGAACCGTGCTGTCTGCGACGGTGGTCTCGTCCACGAACATCTCGTCGATGTCGGCGAGGTTGAAGACCTTGCCCATCGCGGTAAGCGTTGTGCCATTAGCAAAGGGCATAGGACCAGCCTGTTCGGCGGGGAAGAGATAGGTGACTTGTCCGACGCGGACATGGAGCGTCTGCGCGGCGAGGCTCCCTACGACAAGGAGAGCCAAGAGGGAAGTATAGAGCCGTTTCATTGTATTACAATCGTTTGAGAGTTAGAACCATCAGAGATGACATAGGTGCCGGCAGGGCAGGACGCGGCCGCATGGCGGAGGGACTCGAAGGAGCCGATGTAGATGCCGGCCGGTGTGAAGAGGCGAATCGGGCTGTCAGCGCGCAGGATATTATCCACGGCCAGCGTGACGCCATCGACGGAGAACTGCATGGCACTGAGGTCGGTAAGCACGAAAGTGACTTGTTCGGCGGAGTTAGATACCTGCAGGTTTGTGCCGGAGACGGTGAGTGTCAGGTCGGTGACATCCATTGCGGTGAGCGTACCGGCCGTATTGGTAAAGACCAGATAGGGGTACGAGGCAGCCTGCGTCCAAAGGGCGCAGAGAGACAAGACTAATACAAAGACAAACTTTTTCATAAAAACCTCCTTTTCAGAGCGAATAAAACGGGTGCAAAGTTACGATTTTTTTATGAGACTACGGTTAATATAAAGCAGTCTATTATTAACAAAAAGTCGGAATAATTTGCATATATGGGCAGAAATATGTACTTTTGCAGTCGTTTTCATTGATAAACAGTACTATTATGGAGCAGCCATCACATCCTGTATTAAACGCAGAAGAGATAGTCCGCCGCGGTGTGATAATAGCAGAAGTGGACAAGATACCTACCGAGATGTCTTCTCTAAAGTCCGAATCGATGGTGATAGGTCTATGCATGGCAGGTACCGCCGAATTCGAATACAACATGACCCCTACTGTGTTCGAAGCGAAGGAGATAGGTGTGACCTTGCCGAACATGGTGCTGACCTACAGCCATGTATCCGAGGACTACCGTGCGACCTTGATTATCATATCCCGCGATTTCTTCGAGAGCCTGACCAAACGTGCGTCTTTCGTGGACTACAAGAAGTACTACTACAATCCGGCGCACCGTCTGACAGACGAGCAGTTTGAGAAGGTGCAGGACATTATGCGCGTTCTGCGCATTGTGTGCGAGAGCGAACATCCCATGCGGACGGAGACCCTGAAGAACCTGCTTGACCTGCTGTTCTACACGCTGACCCGCTACCGCGGGGAGGAAGGTCAGAAGAGCCATTCGGAGACTCGCGACGAGCTATTATTCAGCCGGTTCTATGATTTGCTAATCGTACATTACCCACAGCATCACAACACTCGCTGGTACGCCGAGCAACTGTGTCTGTCTCCCAAGTATTTCTCAAAGCTCATCAAAGACACGACGAACAAGAGTGCGGCGGAATGGGTAGATATCGTGCTTATTATGAACGCGAAGCGTCTGCTGAAGACTCGTCGTGACCTAACCATCCAGCAGGTGTCTTACGAGTTAGGGTTCAGCGAGAACGCTTCTTTCTGCCGTTTCTTCAAGGATCATACGGGTCTTCGCCCCCGCGAATACAGAGAGCCATAGTACGATTGTAGCCTCGAGGGTCGGGGCGCGTTCGGCTCCGGTACGGGTTTGATACGGACAATGTCTAGGATTGGTACGGGTGTGGTGTGGGGTTTAGTGTGGGGATGGTAGGGGTGTGCGGGAGTTACTTGGTGGTAGCCCAGCGTGCGGGAATCATGCGGTAGGGATATCGTTCGCGCATGCTCGTGGCATTGGGGCAGTCGCAGCGGTGGATACGCACGCCCTTGGTGATGGATATGAAGCCGAAGATAGGTTCACCGGGCTGCGGGTTGCAGCATTTGCTGAGGTTATAATCCACGTTCTTGACATTCATATCGACGACAATCGCCACTCCGTTAGGCATGGTGTTACGCGGTTTGTCTGACTCATCGGTGCGGGCTGTGTGCTCGGGCGCAGGGGACGTCGCAGGGACGGGCGCCTCTATCTGGAGGAAGAGGTCGCGCAAGCGGAGGATATCCTCCTTGCCCTGTGCGAGGGACTGGTAGAGGTCGGACACGGCCTTGTAGCCGAGCCGGTCGGCGAGGCGCGATATATCCCCCTCGTTGTAGTCAATTTTCCAGTTGCGGAAGCGCCGTTCGAGCAGTTCGCGTCCGGCAGCGGCCTCCTTATATTCAATCTCTTTGAGCGCCTGGCGAATCTTGTTTTTGGCCTTGGACGAGACGACGAAGTTGAGCCATCCGGCGTTCGGTTTCTGGTTGGGGGCAGTGAGTATTTCTATCTGGTCGCCGTTCTGAAGGATGTGTCGTATACTGACGTTCTGATTGCGAATACGGCCGCCTACACAATGGCAGCCGACTTCGCTATGGATACCAAAGGCGAAATCCAATACGGTAGCTCCGGCGGGCAGGCGGCGCAGGTCTCCCGTGGGCGTGAAGACATAGACGGACTGATGCTCGGTGTTGAGGATGTTGCCGTTGACGCCCTTGTAGGCCCAGTGGGCAGCGACACCTTTCTCGGCAATCTCGTCCATCCGGCGCGTGCGAATCTGCACCTCTACCCAGCGGTCGTCGGGTCCGAGGACTGTGGTGTGGAGGGACTCGTAGCCGTTCTCCTTGGGGACGGAGAGCCAGTCGCGCAGGCGCTTGGGGTTGGGCGTGAAGATGTCGGTGATGATGCTATAGACCTGCCAGCAGTCGCGTTTCTCGTTCTCGGGCTCGGAGTCGAGTATGATACGTATGGCGAAGAGGTCGTAGATGCGGTCCACGTCACAATGCTGAGCCTGCATCTTGTGGTAGATGCTATGTATGGATTTGGGGCGTCCCTTGATGGTGAATCGGAATCCCTCCTGCTCGAGTTTGCGTTTGAGCGGTTCGATGAATCGTTCGATATAGGCATCGCGTTCGGAGCGTTTGGCGTTAAGCGCGTGCGCAATATACTTATAGGTGTCATAGTCAAGGAACTTGAGCGCCAAGTCCTCCATCTCGGTCTTGATTTGGTAGAGTCCGAGTCGGTGTGCGAGCGGGGCGTGTAGGTCCTGCGTCTCGCGTGCGATATGCCTGCGTTGCTCACTGTCTCCCTCCTTGTCGAGGGCTCTCATTTGGTCGAGCCGGTCTGTGAGAATCCGGTAGATGACCTTGTTGCTATCTTCCATATCGGAGTTGTGTTAGGTGTGTTTTCGAACTAAATCCGTTGCAAAATTACAAAAAAGTTTGCACATATAAAAAAAAATAAGTAACTTTGCACCGACTTTGCGAGAATATAGTCGCATAGTGTATTCAAGAGGAATCATACAAAAAACATACCAAACATGAAAACAACAAGAATTATTCTGAATTGTCTGCTCGCGATTGCAGCGATAGCGATGGCTTATTTTTGCGTCATGAGCGTAGTTACCCCTATTCGTTTCGAGGAGACCCGCGCGGAGCGTGAAGTGGCAGTGGTACAGCACCTTATCCATCTGCGCACGGCGGAGGTAGAGTTCCGTCAGCAGAAGGGTTATTTCACGGCCAATCTGGACTCGCTGGTACTGTTCCTTCAGACCGCTCCGAAGAAGGAGGTGATGAAGGAAGGTCGTCTGTCCGACAGCCAGTTGGAGGCCGGTTTGACGGAGCAGAAGGCAGTCAAACTGATTGATGCGGCGAAGAAGAAAGCGCTGAAGAACAAGAAGCTGAGCTTCGCGAACGACGACGAGTTGTACGCCTACATATGGGAGAACGACGCCGACGTGAAGAAGAACGGGCTGCAGGGCTTCCGCCGCGACACCATCAGCACGAACCTGATACAGAGTCTGTACAAGGGCGAGTTCAACGAAGAGAGCATCCGCGAGATAATCTATATCCCCTACTCCGAGGGCGAGTTGTTCGAAGTAGAGACGAACAACGACTACAAGACGAGCCAAGGCATCCGCGTGCCTATCTTTGAGGCCCGTGCGCCGTTCTCGAAATACCTGGGCGACCTGAACAAGCAAGAGCTGGTTAACCTGATTGACAAGGAGCAGAAGCTGGATCACTATGCCGGACTGAAGGTAGGTAGCATCGAGGCTCCGAACAACAACGCCGGTAACTGGGAATAAAGCCATTTACTATTTGGTCATTTACCATTTACCATTGGGGCATTTACCATGTACCATTTGGGCATTTACCAATCCATTTACCATTTGGTCATTTACCATTTACCAACATGCGCATAATCAGCGGCACATACAGGGGGCGGCGTTTGTCGCCCCCTAAAAATATCACCGCAAGGCCGACGACGGACTTTGCGAAGGAGAGCCTGTTCAACCTGCTGCAGAACCGGATGGATTTTGAGGGGGTTGATATGCTGGATTTGTTCGCGGGGACAGGCGGCATCGGGCTGGAGTTTGTGAGCCGCGGTGCGCGGGAGGTGACATCGGTGGAGCAAGCACATGTGCAGCAGAACTTCATCATCCAGACATGTAAGCAGTTAGGGATACACAACCTGCACCTTATCCGCGGGGATGTGTTCCGCTACCTGAACAGCAACCGCGTGCTCTACGACTTCATCTACGCCGATCCTCCGTATGCGTTAGAGCGGCTGGAGGAGCTGCCGGAGCTGGTACTGCCCCACCTGAAAGAGGGCGGTTGGTTCGTACTGGAGCACGGCGCGGGGCATACGTTCACCGAGCGGCCCTGCTTTAAGGAGGAGCGGGAGTACGGGAGTGTGCATTTCTCGTTCTTCCAGAAAGCGTAAAGAGCGCGTTAGAGACATAAGGAAGACACCTGTTTCGCAGGACGAAGCAGGTGTCTTTTTTGTGCCCGGTCAGTGAGCAAGGCGAGGACGCCCAAGGCGCATCACCGGTGCGGGATGCGAGCGCGGGCGGGGCAAGAGGGGATTACTGCACGGAGATAGTCCCGCGGACATTCTCGAGCATGGTCAGTCCCTCGCGCGTGCTTGCCTGCACGACCGTGACGATATAGGTTGTCTTGAGGCTGATGATTTCAATATTGCCGGTCATGTTCTCCCCGAACATATTTCCCGAGAACTCCAGACGGATGTTGGGACAATCCCGCTCGGGGTCTGACACGGGCTTACCGAGTTCGAGGTTGGTATAGAGTTGGGCCAGGACCTTGGTCATCTCGTCCATAGAGGAGACGAAGACGTCCTCAATCTCCTTACGGTCAAGGAGCTGAAGGGCATCCACAGACTGGTAGTTGATATTCAAGACGGCCACTCCGTCCACACCGCCATTGCAGATGACTTGGGTCTGTCCGCTCTCGTCTTTCTCGGCATTGACAGACATCTGCGAGGGATAGCGGAAGGTGAGTCCGTCTCGGGAGAACGTCTCCGTGAAGTTGGGGGTGCTGCCGATGAGGGCATTGCGTGCGGAACGGCGCACATCGGGCTGCGACTGCTGTGCGCGGCCCTCCGCGGGCGCGGTCATGACAGGCTCGGGGAGTGTCTTGAAACTCAGGACGTTATTATGCAGAACGGGATAGAGAGCCGGCGTCTCGGAGACGGAGAGCACCTCGAAGAGGCATCCTTCGGCAAAGACGACACGTATGTCGCCGCGCTGCACTTTCGCGGATGCGGTGACGCCGGTATAAGTGGCGTCATAGCATGTGTGTCCGTGCTCGTTGACGGAGCGGACGGGCTCGGTCATGTTGAAAGAAGCGAACTTCGGGGTCATGCTCTTCTCGAGAGACTGCAGGGTGCTTTTGATGGTGACCTCCTGCGTGGTGGCGTCGAGATCCTTGAGTACAGGCATGCACATGGTGATGACCATGAAGTAGTCTGTCTCCTTGCCATCCTTGGTCTTTGCCGGTTTGAAGTTGATGATGGTCATACCGGATTTCTCGGACTCTTCGGCCACGAAATCAGCGGGATAAGAGACTGTAAAATTGGCTCCGCTATAGATTTTGTCTGCCGCAGCAAGCGGGGAGAATGCGGAGAGGAGGGTTGCAAGCAAGAGTAGCGCAACAGAGGTGAGAGGGTGTTTCATAGATGAGTGATTTAATGAATGAGTGAGCAAAGGTACAAATTATTTGTCAAACATGCAAGAAAAAAAGCGAATCGGCAAGGAAAAAGTACTTTTCGAGAATAGAAATGCTCCCTGAATCACACGTCAATCACGCGACAATCACGCGACAATCACGCGAGAACGATACAGGGTTGGCAGAGCCCGCAACGCATAAGGCCGCGGGGCAAGAGGGCGCGTCCAGAGACGCGACCGCGGGCGAGCCGCCCGCGTCCCAGGCGGGGCGAAGGCGCAGGGTGTGAGCGAGAGGAATAGAACGCGGCTTAGGAGAGGAGGGCGGCTCAAAGAGCCGTGTCGGATACTATCCGACCTAACAGACGAAGAAAA
>JAFUUE010000057.1 GCA_017483945.1 Paludibacteraceae bacterium
GCCTACGAGGTTACCGGTGAAGCTGTAAACGACGCCGCCATTGAGTGAGTTGTTTGCGAGTTGGTAACCTTTGAACGGTTCTGTGCCGAGCCACGTGGTGTTAGCCCAATTGCGACCGGTCCAGTAGTAAAGATAGCTCTCGAAGCCATATGCCGACTCGCCGGGATAGAAGCCGTGAGTGCCCTCTACGAAGTTGTTCTCAGGTACGACAGGCTCCAGAACGGGGATTGCAATACGCTGGTAGATATAGTTCCACGGGTTGGAAGATATCTGTTTAGCCTTAGTCGTCAGTCGGACAGTCGCTTGGGGCTGAGTATTCTCTGCAACAGCAGGGTCGTAGAGCAGAACTGCTTGTGCATCCTCAGTTGACTCAAGAACCAAAGCCTCTTTCTCAGCGGTAATCACACCGGCAGCACCAATCTTAACCATAGCGCCCGGTTTCACGGTCAGTGAACCGCCGTAAGCGATATTGACACCACCGTCACCGACTGTCAGTGTAGTTCCCTCTTCTATGGTCAAAGAGGCGTTTTTACTTACAAAAACTTGCTGGGCTTTTGCTGATTTTTCATCTTCATCTTTGCTTACAACCACTGTTTTTCCGACAGGGATTGTTACGATAGTGGATTCCTCTGGAATTTCTGTACCCGCCCATGTGGTATTCTGTTGCCATGGAATTGTAGCGGCATCGCTGACAACCTCAGACACTTCGGTGCCGGGGATACGACGTACACCATAAAGATAAGTTTCATCGCCGGTCTCATAGTACTCATATCCAGCGGGAAGCGGTGCCTCCGTGCCAAATGAAGAATACCATTGAGAACTCAAAGGAATAGAAGACGGATAAACGCTATTTTCACTCTTACGCTTTTGAACCTTCACTTTATCTTGGAAGTTACCACCATATATATTTATAACACCATATGAGTTGTAGCTGTCGTTGTTACCAATGAGAGCAACTTTATTGCTACCGGCACTCTGAGTCTGTACTTTGAAATTACCATCATAGATATTGATAATACCAAAGTTAGCGACATAGATAGCATAATAGTTATCCTTTGCATTATCTGTACCGGTGATGAAATTCTTGCCATGAACGGTCTCAAATGTACCACCGTTGATGATTGCATTTGCTGATTGTGCGAAACCTTCTACTATCTCAGCATCTGTTTTAATATTTGTGCAAGCAAAGCCACCATGTGTGCCTTGAACATGGATGTCATTGATAATCATCTTTCCATAGTTCTGCAGCGCATAGGAATATGCCCCAAGACCACCCTGTGAAGAAGAAACAGAGATAAACTCACCACCATTGACGGTCGTCTCACCTCCATTCCAGAAAGTAGCCTGAGCTGCGTGGATGTCAATATTGTTAATAGTAGCTATACCCGTCTCAGTAATATGAATCGGTGCTCCGTGATAGTTGCTTGCACCGCTAATACGACCTGCGGTTGATACAAAGTGCGGTTGGTCTGCATTCTCTACACCAACCACCAACTCACCGTCCACGCGGATAGCCCAGCAACCCATTTGGTAAGCCATGTCAGCAGAGGTCTCAATCTCCGTACCTTGAGCCGGCTCTATAGAACCATTACCAAGGATAGTCAGTTTGGCACCTTCATTCACCAAGATGTTTGCATCCAAGCCTTGACGCTGATAGAAGATCTTCTTACCGGAAGGGATCGTCAGAGTCTTTGTACCATTGACAGGAAGAGAACCTGCAAGCGCGATATCAATATCCTCGGTCAGCGTATAAGATGCAGTACCTTCTGCAGCAAGGAATGCTGCAAATTCAGAAGCATCTGCTGCGTAGATATAATAGGTATCTTCTACAGTCTCTACATAACCGGAACCAGCGGTAAGAGCAGCGCTAAAGCCGTTCTTGTTGATAACAACAGACTGATTGATTGTAGTAGCAGAAGCATCCGCCCACAATGTAATCAAAGCTGCCTTCGGAGCTGCGTTCAGAGCGGCTGCCAGAGAGGTGTAGTGAGTATCATCGATACGTGCAACTCCACCAAAGGTATAGATATCGCCCTCATTGCTCATAACATATCCATTTGCAGGTGCAATAGAAGAGGCATTACATCCATTAGCATTGATTGAGATGGCCTTACCAATAGCGATAGAAACCGCATCTGCCCAAAGCGTAATCGTTTCGCCCTGAGAGGCAGCATTAATAGCTGCAGACAGAGAGGTGTAAACCTCCTTGTCAATCGTAGCGACAATGCCGTTAGCAGCGGCTGATTCTTTGGTAAGAGTCAGCACTTTATAATTATCACCACTTTCAAGCAGAACAGAACCATCTGCTACGCGAGCAGAAGTCGGGTTCTCAGAGTAAACACCCTCGCTCAATGTCATGGTAGCAAGAGAACCGAACAAATGGTCAGCATTCTCAGCAGTGAAAGTAGCATTCTTCGCATCAACAACGAAACTACCTCCATAGGAAGCATGCCCGGTGAAAAGATAACCGCTTTCACCTACATGATTAACCTGCAGAGCACCATCGCCGGTAATAATAATTTTACCATTCTTCTTTGATGCGCTATAATTGTAAGCATACATCGTAGAAGAACCGGTGATATTGCTAATTGTGTTGTTTGTACCTTCTTTGAGTTCAATCGTAGCAGTAGAGCCTGCGGAAGCAGCCTTCGGCATACCGATTGCGATACAACTTGCAACACCCGGAACAACAGTCGCATTATCCATCACAAGTGTCGCACCTGCATTCAGCATAATTGTTCTTGAATTGGACGGCTTAACTTTATTGCTGACAGTGACATCTTTCAAGGTAAGCGTTTTGTCAGCACTAACAATAAAAGCACGCGAAATGCTATACTGCCCTTGACCATCGATAGTGATGTTCGCAGAAACGGTACGTGACTCGTTGGCAACACTGGATGCTTTTGCGATATTTGCCAGGAGGACAATCGTTTGCCCATCTGTGGCAGCTGCGAAAGCCGTGTTAAATGAGGTGTAATTGGTCTCTCCAATTCTGGCGACATTAGCACCCCACGCCATGACGCACGAAAAGCACGCCAATAGCGGAATTAGAAAAAGTTTTCTCATAAGAATAAGTATTTAGTTAATAAAAGTTAATTGCGACCTAAGGTCGGGTAGGAGTGTTTGGGACTCCTCTATGTTTTTTAGTCACTATGTGACTGCTCTATGGGTATCCCTGTCACCGTGTGATCACCGTGTGGTCACCGTGTGGTCACTGTGCGGAAAAAGAAGCGGCACATGCATCTGCCATTTGGGCACAAGGCACACTACACGCCAACTCTAATTTGAGTGCAAAATTAGTTCGGCTGATTCCGCCCGTTTTCGGGCGGCTATGGGGCTAAAAACAAAGCCCTCCGAACGGAGGGCGGAAGAAGCTAAATCGGCAGATAATGTGTGCAAAAAGGAGAAAAATGATGCAAAAATGCTTTTTTTCGCAAAAATATTTGGTGGTATGAAAAAAAAGAACCCTTGATTCCCCCACGCGCTCGCGCGAGAGCGCACGAGTTTTATAAAGGGAATAGGAGGAAGAGGAATAGAAAGACTAGTAGGACTAGAATGAATAGTACAACTAAGCGGGATAGTAGGACATCAAGGAAGATGCGTTGTTAGAAAGAAATCTGCTGCAAATCTTGGGCATAAGTATGTACTCCGCTCAAGATCTCTGCTTTACGTTGGGAAGAGGGAGTTTTCCAACCATTGATATAATCACGCATGAGGTTAGCGTTAATGCCAATCTTCTTTGCAAAACTAGATAGGTTGATTTCGCGATGTGTCAAGAAAAAGGTTTGCATAGGATTTGGCTCGATATTATTCCGCTCGATAAAACTCTCAAAGCCAATATCTTCGTTGATGGAGCGCCAATGCATGCCGTCTTCGCTCAATGTATAGTCTGCACGTTGAGCGGGTGTGGCATCCATCAACCGACGATACCACAAAACCGACTGGCGGTATTGGGTTCCCTCTTCGTCCTTACCATAAAGCCAGTTGCTATCAAACCATATCTGAACAATCCTTTTCATTCGTAGAAGAAATGATTCCACATTTCAATGAACAAATCCGTGTTATCAGAAATGACTTCCCGAATACGCTTCATATCACTCCCTTTTATTTTATAGCATTCTGTTTCTACAAAACATTTATTCTCTTCAGACCAAACGTAACGTGCCCGTCCTCCTTTTCCAACGACATGAATATGTATTGGTTCGTGCTCGTTGGAATAGAACATAAAACTAAATCCGAATAATCGTAATACTTCCGGCATACAATAGAGATATAAATTTACTGCAAAGATAGGAGTTTTTTTTCACACCTGCAAATTTATTTGCTAATGAGTTGAGTATTTTGTGTATTTTTTTTCGATTTTTTTTCGATAGACAGGCGTAAAGGACTACAGAAAGATTTGCAGATGTGAGAAAAAAGTAGTACTTTTGCGGATGTAAGCGATAATCAGGGTCTATGGAACGGGATATAATACAGGAAATGACGGCACGGGGAGAGCGGTACTGCGCGGGAGCGGAGCACTGCGCGCAGGACGTGCGGGAGAAAGTGCGGCAGTGGTGCTTAGAAGAGTCCCATGTGGAGGGGGTAGTGAAGGAGGTAGCAGAGGCAGTGGTGGAGCGGCTGATGGAGACGGGGTATATTGATGAGAAGCGGTACGCGCGGGCGTTCGCGCATGATAAGTTGATGTACCAGGGTTGGGGACGTGTGAAGATAGAGGCGATGCTGCGGGCTAAAGATGTGCCGCAGGCGGCCATCCGTGAGGCGTTGGAGAGCCTCGATGAGGAGGCGTACAGCGCGGTGCTGGAGCGTCTCATCAGTAAGCGCCGCGGAGACACGGAGGAGCGGGTCATGCGGTTCTGCATGCAGCGGGGATTCCGCTACGAGGAGGTCAAGGCGTTGCTGCGGGAGTAGGTGAGGACGCTGCGGCGGTTTTCTTAACGAGTACACCTATCAGGACGGGACACAGGGTGTTGACGGTCCACATGAGCGTTGCGGCGATAGCCGCAGCGGGCGGGTCTATGTGCATGGCGATGATGAGCCATATGCCCCGTACGGCGGCGTCGGCGGCGGGGAGAGAGGGCGTGTAGGTGACGAGGAGGTAATAGAAGGGGATGAGCGTGAGGGCCTCGCGGAGAGTGAGCGGGCAGGCGCAGGCGTAGAGGACGAGGTAGAGTTGAAGGCACCAGACGAGGTAACGGAGGGCGGTGAGAGAGAGGAGGAGAGTCGAGAGGGCGCGGTCTGTGGGGCAGTCGTGGGCGCGTCTTAAGACGCGATCGCGGGCGAGCCGCCCGCGTCCCAGGTGGCAGTCGTGGCCTGTGAGGGCGCATATCAGGCGGGGGAGGAGGAATAGGCAGACTAGTAGGAATAGACAGACTAGTAGGACTAGATAGGGGGAGAGGGAGGGGAGTACGGATTGAACGGATTGGACGGATTGGGCAGAGAGGGAGAAGAGAGCGGGGAGGGCGAAGAGGGTGATGATGAGGGTGGTGGTGAGGGAGCCGATGAATCCGCGGAGGGTGGCTTCGGGCCAGCGGTCAGGGTCGCGCAGGAGGAGTGCGCGGGTGGGGTACTCGCCGAGTCGCTCGGGCGTGAGGAGTGCACCGGCAGTGCCGTAATAGACGGCGCGTTGTGCGTCGGCGAGGGAGAGGTGCTGTATGTCACGGACGAGCAACCGCCAACGGAGCGCCTCAAGGAGCATGTTGAGGGGCATGAGCAGGAGGGCGGCAGCGAGGGGGACAAGAGTCGAAAGTCGAAAGTCGAAAGTCGAAAGCTCTGCCCATTGGTCGTAGGTATAGAGGCGGTAAGCCAGATAGGCTACGGCAGCGAGGGCAACCACCCATGAGAGGTATCGGGCGAGTCTATTCGACATATAGGACGAGGCCTTTGAGGTATTCTCCTTCGGGGTGGTAGATGTTGATGGGATGGTCCTGCGGCTGGTGGAGCTGGTGGAGTATGCGTACGCGTCGTCCGACCTGGGCGGCGGCGGAGAAGACGGCGAGTCGGAAGGCCTCTTTGTCCACGGCCTGGGAGCAGGAGAAGGTGAAGAGGATGCCGCCGGGGCGTATGCACTCCAGCGCTTTGGCATTGAGGCGCCGGTAGCCGCGGAGGGCGTTGGGGACGGCGTCGCGGTGCTTGGCGAAGGCGGGAGGATCAAGTATGATGAGATCATACTGATGTACCATTTGGTCATGTACCATTTGGGCATTTAGGAAGTCGAAGGCGTCGGCGGCGACGGCGGTATGGCGGGGGCATTCGCCGAAGTTGCGTCGGACATTATGCTCGACCAGTTCGACGGCCTTGGCACTGACATCGACGGAAGTGACGGAGCGTGCACCTCCCTGCAGGGCATAGACAGAGAAGCCGCCGGTGTAGCAGAACATGTTGAGGACATCCTTGCCCTCGGCATAGCGGCGGAGTAGTGCGCGGTTCTCGCGCTGGTCGATGAAGAAGCCTGTCTTCTGTCCGCGCAGCCAGTCGATGCGGAAGAGGAGCCCGTTCTCAGTGGCCCAGCAGTCGGCGTCGTTGTCGGCATCGGCGCCGATGAGGTATCCGAGTTTGTCGCCGGTGACGGGTGCCTTGAAGGGGAGTGTGTCGTCCGACTTATAATAGACGCGCCGTACCTGCGGGACGATGTCGCAGAGGGCTTGTGCGACGTCGTGTCGGGCGTAGTGCATGCCGACGGAGTGCGCCTGGACGACGGCGGTGTCGGCATAGACATCGACGACGAGTCCGGGGAGGAAGTCGCCTTCGCCGTGGATGAGGCGGAAGGTGTCGTTGTCGGGTCGGATGAGTCCGAGCCGTTCGCGCATGTGGTAGGCCTCGGCGATGCGTGTGTGCCAGAAGTTGTCAGGGAGCGTGTCGGTGCGGAAGGCGAGTATGCGTACGGCGATGGAGCCGACCTGCCAGTGTCCGACGCCGAGGACGGTGCCGTCATGTGCTACGACGCGTACGAGCGAGCCCTCCTCGGGACCCTGTGACGGTATAGTCGACCGTCGGTCGACCGTCGGCCGACCGTCGGCGGAGGTACGGGTTTGAACCCGAGATCCGTCGGAGATCCGTCGGGGATCCGTCGGGGACGATACGGGGGCGGTAGGGGCTGCGCCTTGGGGCGCACTCGCGGGCGAGCCGCCCGCGTCCCAGGTGGCAGTCGTGGCCTGTGTGGGGGGGATGGCCTGCGTGGGGGAGGGGAGGATGGCGTCGATGGCACCGGAGAAGACCCAGGGATGGAAACGGAGGAGGGATTCCTCCTTATGGCGTTTGAGTCGGATAGTAGTCATGGGAGAGAGGGATTAGAGTCGGGGATGCGAGGGTGGGGGATGAGATTAGGGTTGAGGATGTGAGGGGGAGGGTGAGATTAGGGTTGGGGATGCGAGGGCTGTGGGGCGGGAGCGGAGGGGGAAGCGGCGGTGCGTTGGGCGAGGACCTCCTGCTGGTGTTGCTGTTGGCGGAGGAGGTCGGCCCGGCGTAGTTCTTCGGCCTGACGCTTGGGGAGCGGCTCGGTGCGCATGAGTTCCTTGTAGATAAGCAGTGTGGCCCATGCGTCGGTGGAGGCATAGCGCGCCTGTTCGGGCGTGAGGACGGCGTTTTCCCAGTTGGTGAGTTGCTGTGACTTGCTGATTTTGCGTCCGAAGCAGATGGCGAAGATTTTCTGGAGTCCGAGGTCGAGAATGCCGTAGCGTCCGACGAGTTGCTGTATGTCGATGCAGTTGGCGGGCCGGAAATTGCGGAGTCGTCGTAGTCCGTTGAGGTCGTCCTTGAAGGCCAGTCCGACCTTACAGATACGGTTGTCTGCGAAGATGGCGGCGAGCGGCTGCGGCATGCCTATGTGGTTGAGGCGGAAGAGGTAGCATCGCTGTTCGGTGGCAATCTGGACGAGTGCGGTGGGGTAATGTACTCCTCGGTTGAAGCTGGGTCTGGCCTCGGTGTCCACTCCGAGGACGGTCTGCTGTGCGAGGTAGTCCACGGCGGGTTGGACGTCTTCGGGTGTGTCGATGATGAATACTTCGCCGTCGAATCCGGCGATGGGCATCCAGTGGATGAGGTCCTTACTGATACGGTGGATGAAGGTGTTGGGTTTGAGTGGCATGGGGCGTCAGTCGTTATCGTCGTTGTCTGGCAGTCGGTGTATGGCGCGGAGTGCGCTGAGGAGTTTGTCTCCCCAGTGGTCGTGGAACGCGTCGAGGCATGCTGCGACGGCGTCGTTCATGACGTCTTCGTTGCCGGAGGAGAAGTTGGCGGCCATGTCCTTGAGTTCCTGGTAGATATCGGCGAGGTCCTCGCTGATGGTGCGGGAGACGAACTCGTCGAGGTAGTGCGCGTCGTGGTGGTAGATGTCGAGGTAGGAGTCTCCTCCTCCGAGGAGTGCGGCGACGGCGTTGGTGACGATGGCGTAGTCAAGTTCGCCGACGAAGCGCTCCGGCTCCCCGTCGAGGCGGTATTCGGGGATGGTGAGTTCTTGTGCATGTGCGTACAGGACAGGCAGATAGGAGAGGAGCTGGCGCCGGAAGGCGGCGGGTTCGTTCTCGCCGGCATGCTCGAGCAGAAGGCAGAGGCGCGTGGCTACGGTGACGAAGGCGATGGTCGGGTCTTGGTAGATGAATGGCTTATCCATATTCAGGGGGACTACGAAAAAATGATTGCAAAGGTACAACAATATTTGCATATTTGCAAATTTATTCTTACCTTTGCATCCGAAATAGCAACTCGTTCCCCGAAGATGGCCAACCGTATTCCCCAATACTACAACAGCAAGCGCAACACGATTCTCCTGGTGCTGACGACCGCGGCGTTTGCGGAGCTGTTCATCTTTATCTTCACTCCTTTTCAGTCGCGTACGTGGGTGGAGAACGACTGGCAGTACCTGCTGTGGGTGACGATAGTGGTGCTGGTGGCGATGGCGACGATAGCGGCGAGCCGTACGATTATGTACCAGTACGCGAAGCACCACGAAATCAAATACATGGATTACGGCATATGGATACTGGCGGAGACGAGTGCGATGTCGCTGATATATACGTTGTTCCCGTTGCTGGTGATGCCTGAGTTCTCGGCGAGCCACGGGCTGACGTTCTTCCCGCTGTTCCGGGAGGCGCTGATGTACACGGCGTTTATATTGATGATACCGTATGTGTCATTGATTCTGCTGTTTGAGATGCAGGAGAAGGACCGTCAACTGAAGGTGCTGCGTGGCGAGGTGGAGAAGTATGTGGAGCAGCCGGACATGTACAATTTCTATGACGAGAAGGGCGAGTTGAAGCTGTCTGCCAAGCCGGAGATGGTGTATTACATCGAGTCGGCAGACAACTATGTGCAGGTGCATTACGAGTTGATGGGCAAGATGCAGAGCATGCTGATACGCAACACGTTAAAGCAAGCGGAGGAGCAGTTTCGCGGTAAGGACCTGCTGCGCTGCAACCGGTCGTGCATCGTCAATTTTGTGAAGGTGCGTATGCTGCGTCGTGAGGGGAGTGACCTGCTGCTGGATTTCGGCGACGAGCGCATCAAGAACATCCCCGTGAGCAAGGGCTACAGCCATCGTATCATGGAGCGCTTCACGCGCTACCTGCCTGACTAAGGGTACGCCTGAAATTGCCTGTTTTTAATTAAATCATACACTAATGAAGAAATCTGTTTTGTTATTGGCGAGCCTGCTGATTGCAGGTATGGCCGTAGCGGGAAACGTGACCGCCGTGACGGTAGAGGTTCCCGATGTCGATTTGGCGGCACTTCGTGCCAGTCACCCGGAAGATGACGCTTATGTTCAGTCGCTGAGCGAGTTAGAACTGCAGTTGAAGGGCAAGGCCGAGGAGCTGAAGCATGCCCGCAAGGAGTACAAGGCCGAGCAGAGCTACTACAAGCTGATGTCGAAAGGCGTGAAAGAGGGGGTGAAGTCGTACAAGTCGCTGCTGAAAGAGTGCGAGAAGATGCAGAAAGAGCTGAACAAACTGGAGAAGAACATCAACTCGCAGTACAGCAGTGCCAACAAGGGTAACACACTGCAGAGCAGCACGCTACGTGAGCGTTACATGGAGACGCTGCAGAGCGGCAAGCGTCTGCTGGACGAGGGCTCGCGCAACAACGACAACCTGCTGCAGCGTGTGAGCAAGGAGCATGACAAGATGGTGACGCTGGATGCGACCTGCAACACGTTCGCCATGGAGCTCAAGCAGAAAGATACGCAGCTGAAGATGCTGGAGACCAAGCAGAAAGACGGTCTGAAGCGCGTCCAGGCGGAGAAGAAAGCCGTCAAGCAGGCCGTTAAGGATGCAGCCAAGGCCGCCAAGGAGGCCGAGAAAGCCGCGAAAGAGGCAGCCAAACAGCAGGCTGCCGCAGAGCCCGTACAAGCAGAAGAATAAGACCGGATATGAAGACAATCAACCTATCAGAGCACGATTCGCTGCTCAACCAGTACCTGAAAGAGATACGCAGCAGCGAGATTCAGCAGGACCGTCTGCGTTTTCGTCGTAACATCGAGCGTATCGGTGAGGTGATGGCCCTGGAGATAAGCCGCAAGCTGCACTACGAGGAGGAGGCGGTGACGACTCCGCTGGGCGTGGCCCCCGTGCGGACGATACAGGACCGGGTGGTGTTAGGTACGATAATGCGCGCCGGACTGCCGTTCCATCAGGGCTTCCTGAACTATTTCGACGGCGCGGAGAACGCGTTTGTCAGTGCGTTCCGCCAGTACGGGCGCAATGGTCAGATGGAGATAGTGAGCGAGTACCTGGCGGCTCCGAGCCTGGAGGGCAAGACGCTGATACTGGTGGATCCGATGCTAGCGACGGGTATGTCGATGGAGGTGGCATACCAGGCGTTGCTGAGCCACGGCACGCCGTCGGCGGTGCACCTGGCCTGCGTCATCGGTACGCAGCAGGCTGTGCGGTATCTGAAGAAGGAGATGCCGGCGCAGGTGACGCTGTGGTGCGCGGCGATAGACCCTGTGCTGAACGAGCATAAGTACATCGTGCCCGGTCTGGGCGACGCCGGCGACCTGTGTTTCGGTACGAAGCTGTAAGGAGAAGACCCTGAGCCGGATACGTCAATATTGGCCGACTGTGTGCGTGGCTGTTGTCGTGGGGTGGCTGTCGCTATCGACGAGCCCCGTGCCGATGGTGCGCCTGCCGCTGTTTGCACATGCGGACAAGGTGGTTCACGGGCTGATGTACATGGTTCTGGCGGCGGTGTTCTGCTATGACTTGGGCAAGCGTCCCGCGTCCCATGGGCCGGTACGGCACCTGTGGGCATGGTTGCTGCCGACGCTCTACGGCGGTGCGTTGGAGCTGCTGCAGCAGTATTGTTTCCCGCCCCGCACGGGTGACTGGCTGGACTGGGCGGCGGATGCCGCGGGTGCGATAGCCGGTTGTTACCTACTATTATACGTACGCACATGGACGACAAGACACTGAGCGAGTTGATAGCGCTGACGCGCCTGTATCCGGGTGCGCCGCGGAAGGTGAAGGAGGTGCTGGAGCATTACGGTTCGGCGCACGAGGCGTTAGGGCATTCGGAGTTGCCGAACACGGAGGAGGCGCTGCGTGCGGGTGAGAAAGAGGTGGAGTTTGTGCACCGGCACCGCGTGCGGACATGGTTCTACCAAGACGACGCGTACCCCACGCGCCTGCGGCAGTGCAGCGACTGTCCGGTGCTGCTCTATACGAGCGGTCATGTGGAGATGGACGGCGGGCATATGCTGAGCATCGTGGGTACGCGCGCCGCCACGGAGGGCGGCAAGGAGCTGACGCGACGTATCGTGCTGGAGTTGGCGGCGGCCGTGCCGGACCTGACGATAGTGAGCGGCTTGGCGTACGGTATCGATGTGGCGGCCCATCGTGCGGCGATAGAGACGGGTATCCCGACGCTGATAGTGCCGGCACACGGGTTAGACCGGATATATCCTTCGGTGCATCGTCCTGTGGCGGTGGCGGCGTTGGAACACGGCGGCATCGTGACGGAGTACCCGAGCGGTACGACGCCTTTGCAGGGCAATTTTGTTGCGCGTAACCGCATCGTGGCGGGTCTGTCGGATGCGGTGCTGGTGGTGGAGAGCAAGGCGCGCGGCGGGGCGCTGATTACGGCGTCGATGGCTAATGACTACGACCGGGAGGTGCTGGCGGTGCCGGGCCGGCCTTCGGACATGTGTTCGGAAGGGTGCAACCGGCTGATTCGTGACAACAAGGCGCACCTGGTCGGCAGTGCGGAGGATATACTGAGCGTGCTGATGTGGAGCGAGACGCCGCAGCGGGCGCATGCGGTGCAGACGTCGCTGGTGGAGATGAGTATGTCGCTGTCGGAGACGGGGCGTCGGCTGCTGGAACTGCTGCGCACGGCGCCGGACGGCATACATATCAACAATATCGTCATGGAGACGGGGCTGTCGTACCAGGATGTGGCGGCGGAGCTGATGACGATGGAACTGGAGTCCCTGGTGCGTTCGCTGCCGGGGGGTGTTTACAGAACTTTGTGCTAAGGAGCCTGCGGGCTTGGAGGTGCCTCTGAGCGGGGGTCTTCCTGTCGTGGGTGTTCCTGTCAGAGGTGCTCCTATTCGAGCGTGACGATGGGGACATCGGTCCGGCTGTCGGTGATGGCCTCGTTGACGCGGTCGCGGAGCATGAGCTGTTCGCGGCTGACACAGAGGAGGATACCGAAGTATATGCTGGTGATGACGACGCTGGTGCCGCCCCGGCTGATGAGGGGGAGCGGTTGGCCGGTGACGGGTCCTATGCCGACGGCGACCATCATGGAGATGAGTGCCTGGCAGGTGAGCATGAGCGCGAGTCCCATGACCATGAGGATGGCGGAGTAGTCGCCATAGCGTGTGCAGACATAGCAGGCTCGGAAGAGGACCGCGAGATAGAGGAAGCAGAGGAAGACGGCGCCGATGATGCCTGTCTCCTCAACGATGATGGCGAAGATATAGTCCGCGTAGGCGAGGGGGAGGTAGTTGCGCTCCTGGCTATTGCCGGGCAGCACGCCGAGCGGAGTCTTGCCTCCGCGTGCGATAGCGACCTTGGCGATAGAGCGCTGGTAGTTATCGTCGTTGAGGACTATTTTCTGCTTGTTCTCGGCAGGGGTCTGCACTTCCTCGATGAAGTCATCGACGCGGCTGACCCATGTGACGGCGCGTTTGAGGGGATTGTTGCGTGACATGGCGCGGTGGGGCCGTATGTAGCCGAACTCCATGATGCAATAGCCGATGGCGAGGGCCGCGACGGCGATGGTGACGACGGCGACGAGGTACTTCCAGGATATACGCGCCAAGAACCAGAGCAGGTACACGATGCCGCAGATGAGTATGGTGGTGGAGAGGTTGCCGGGGAGGATAGGTGCGACGGTGATGAGGGTTATCCAGAGCGTGCGGTAGAAATACTTGCGTTTGTCCTCCTCGGAGCGTATGCGGGAGAGTTGGTCGGCGACGACGATGATAAGGCTGAGTTTGGCGAACTCGGAGGGCTGGAAGCGCAGTCCGAAGAGGTTGAACCACCGTCCGGCGCCGTTGATGCTGACCACGAAGGGGTTATGGGGTATGAGCATGAGGTAGAGACATAGGACGGAGAAGCCGAGCAACAGGTATCCCCCGAAACGTATGACTCTCGATGAGAGGAACTGTATGCCGAAAGCGGCGACGACTCCGACGAGAAGGAAGAGCATCTGGCTGCCGACGGGTCCGAGGACGGAGTGGCGTCCATAAACGAGTGAGCTGCTGGCGCTGAAGAGTGCGATGACGGCTACGATGATGAGTAGGGCATAGAGCACCCAGAAGGTGCGGTCGATGTGCTGTGTGTCGGGTCGGGTCAGTTTCATAAGCGGGTCTGTCAGGTAACGGTCAGGTAACGGTCAGGTACGGGTCAGGTACGGGTCAGGTACGGGTTGCGGTAGGTTAGAGTTGTCGTACGGCGTTCATGAACTGCGTGCCTCGGTCTTCGTAGGAGCGGAAGAGGTCGAAGGACGCGCAGCAGGGTGAGAGTAGGACGGTGTCGCCGTCGTGCGCGGCATGGTAGGCGCCGAGGAGGGCGTCGTGGAGGTTGTCGGTGTCGATGATGCGCAGGGGGCGGCCGTCGCATCCGGTGAATGTGGCGGACTGTCCGTCTCGGGCGGCGAAATGTTCGCGCAGTTTCTCGTTGTGGAGTCCCATGAAGACGAGTGTGTGGCACTTGGCGCGGACGAGTTGGTCTATCTCGCTGTAGTCGTTGCCCTTATCTTTGCCGCCGAGGATGAGCACGGTGGGTGTGGTCATGGACTCGAGCGCATACCAGCAGGAGTTGACGTTGGTGGCCTTGGAGTCGTTGATGAAGCGGACTCCGCGGACGGTTGCCACGTACTGGAGCCGGTGCTCGACGCCCTCAAACTGCATGAGGCTCTCGCGTATGACGCTGTTGCTGATGCGGAGGACCTGTGCGGCGATAGAGGCGGCCATGGAGTTGAGGCGGTTGTGCTTGCCCCGCAGGCTGAGTTGGTCCAGCGGCATGCAGAGGGGTTCGTGCGCCTCGACGACGAGGTCGTTGCCGCGCACATAGGCCGCGTTGCCCGTCTGTCCGAACGGGTAGAGGGTGGCTCCGAGGGACATCTTGCGTATCTCGCGGTCGATGACGGGGTCCTCGGACCAGTAGATGAAGGCGTCGTCGGGGGTCTGGTTCTGCGTGATGCGGAACTTGGCGTCGATGTAGTTCTGGAACTCGTAGTTGTAGCGGTCGAGGTGGTCGGGCGTGATATTGAGGAGGATAGCGATGTTGGCGCGGAAGTCGTACATGTTATCCAGTTGGAAGGAGGAGAGCTCGATGACGTAGTAGTCGTGGTGCTCGTGTGCGACCTGCAGCGCAAGCGAGTGCCCGATATTACCGGCCAGTCCGACATTGAGCCCCGCGCGGCGGAGGATGTCGAAGATGAGCGAGGTGGTGGTGGTCTTGCCGTTGGAGCCGGTGATGCATATCATCTTGGCGTCGGTATAGCGCGCAGCGAACTCTATCTCGGAGATGACGGGTGTGCCTTGAGCGAGCAGCTGCACGACGAGCGGCGCGGTGAGGGGTATGCCGGGGGACTTGATGACCTCGTCGGCATTGAGGATGAGGGATGCGGTGTGTTGTCCGTCCTCCCAGGATATATGGTTCTGGTCGAGCAGGGCGCGATAGGGCTCTGTGATGGTGCCGCAGTCGGAGACAAAGACGTCAAAGCCTTTCTCTCGGGCCAGGATAGCGGCTCCTGTGCCGGATTCGCCGGCTCCAAGAACGACGATATGCCGTCTATTTACCATTGGGTCATTTGCCATATCTTTATTTATTTTGTCATTGGACCAATTATCTTATCTTGAGTGTGAGGATGGTGAGGGCCGCGAGGATGAGTGTGACGATGCAGAAGCGGAGGACAATCTTGGTCTCGTGGTGCAGTTCGGGGCTGCCTTTGAGCAGGATGGAGCATGTGGGGTCATTGCGCAGGACCTGCTCCACGGATGTGCGGAAATGGTCGTGCAGCGGGGCGCGTTTCCATACACGGACATGGCGCCCGCGGCCTTTGTAGAACTTATAGACCTGCGTCTGGACGATGACGCTGACGCTCTCCATGAGGAAGATGCCGCAGAGCAGGGGCACCATGAGCTCCTTGTGGATGACCATAGCGCATACACCGATGATGCCGCCGACGGTGAGGCTGCCCGTGTCGCCGAGGAAGACCTGGGCGGGGAACCCGTTCCACCAGAGGTAGCCGACGAGCGCGCCGACGAAGGAGGCGAGGAAGACGACGAGCTCCTCGCTGCCGGGGATATACATGACGTCGAAATACTCGGCCCAGACGACGCTGCCGCTGGTGTAGGCGAGTATGAGTAGCGCGATGCCGATGATGGCGGAGTTGCCGGCGCACATGCCGTCCATGCCGTCGTTGAGGTTGGCACCGTTGCTGACAGCCGCCACGACGAAGACGGTCAGCAGGACGAAGAATATCCATCCGGCGCGGTACTTGTTGTCCTCGCCGAGGAAGGAGAAGAGGTCGGCGTAGTTGAAGTTATGGTGCTTGACGAAGGGGATGGTGGTCTGCGTGGACTTGATTTCCGGGGTCTTCTCCACGCGGACGATGTTGTTCTCGATACGGCTGGTCACCACCTCGTTCATCGACACGGCGGGCGAGAAGCGCAGAGTGAGTCCGACGATGAGTCCGAGCGTGACCTGGCCGGCTATCTTAATCCAGCCGTTCAGGCCGTCCTTGTTGCGGCGGAAGGTCTTGATATAGTCGTCCGCAAAGCCGAGTGCGCCCATCAGAAGCGTGGTGATGAGCATGAGCAACATGTAGATATTGTTGAGTTTGCCGAGCAGCAGGCAGGGGATGAGTATCGCCGCGATGACGATGAGTCCGCCCATGGTCGGGACACCCTTCTTACCGACATTGAAGGGGTCGGTCTTCTCGTCGCGTTGGGTCTCGGAGATATTGTGCCGCCGCATGTAGCGGATGAACCAACCGCCGAAGCGTATGCTGACGAAGAGGGCGATGACGCCGGCCGTGATAGCGCGGAACGAGATATAGGTGAACAGGCGTGCGCCGGACAGATGCCCGTAGGCGGTAGTGAGATAATCGAAGAGGTGATATAACATGACAGGTTGTATTAGTTACTTGGTTTTCAGTAGTTCATGCAGTTCGTCGAGTTGCTGCTCCAGGCGGGTCTGCTGCTGTTCGAGCCGGTCCAGTTGCTCCTTGACATCATCGTTGTTATCCGCCACCATGGCGTCCACGAAGACCGAGTTGAGGAAGGACATACCCAGTATGCCGAAAGCGCCGAGCAGCATGCAGAAATAGAGGCGTGTGAGGCGTCCCATGAGCGGAGAGGTGGTAGCGGCGATGGCGTCCGGTATCTCGTACCAGCCCTCCACGGTGAAGATGCGGAAGACCGAATAGATGGACCGCAGGGGCGTCTCGAAGTACTCGGGCGCCGCCTCGCGGTAGAGGCTGCAGTTGATTAGGCCGAAGAGTATGATGAGCACGCCGAAACAGATGAGCACGACACCGGAGTCGCGCAGCGCGCGCCGGAGACCTTGCCCCAACTGCACGATGTTGGGGAAGAAGTGGAAGATACGGAGGAAGCGTATCACGCGGAGGAGTCGCAGGGTGATGATGGCTGAGAAATTGAAGGCCGTGAGGTCCAGGAAAGGCATCACCAACGAGGGGAGCGAGAGTAGGACCAGACATCCGTCCAGCCGGTTCCAACCGTCGCGCCAGTAGCCGGCAACCCCATAGGTCAGGTGCTTGAAGACCATCTCCAGCAGGAAGAAGAGCGTGCAGACGATATCGAGCGCAAGCAGTGCCGGGTAGTTGATACCCGATTCCTGCAGGTAGATAATCACCGAGTTAACCAGAATGACCGCGAGTATGACGTGGTCGTTGAGGAATATCTTGTTGAGGAGTCGTCTCATGGGCTTCGGGGGTGGGGTTAGATGTATAGGCGGACCTGCTCGTGGTCGTCGAAGTGGTGCTTGACGCCGCGGATAATCTGGTAGTCCTCATGCCCCTTGCCGGCCACGAGGATGACGTCGCCGGGGCGGGCGAGGGTGCAGGCGGTCTGGATAGCGGCCGCGCGGTCCTCGATGACGAGTGTGGCGCGCAACTCGTCGGGCGTGAGACCATCGGTCATGTCCTTGAGTATAGCGCGTGGCTCCTCGTCACGAGGGTTGTCGGAGGTGAGGATGAGTTGTTCGCTGCCCTGCTTGGCTATCTGCGCCATCATGGGGCGCTTGCCTTTGTCGCGGTTGCCGCCGCATCCGACGACCGTGATAAGCCGGGCCTCGGGCTTCTTAATCTCGCGGATGGTGCGGATGACGTTGTCCACCGCGTCGGGCGTATGGGCGTAATCGACGATGGCCGTCCAGCCCTTGGGACTATGGATGGTCTCGAAGCGCCCGTTGACCGGCGTGAGGGTCGAGAGCACCCGCAGCACCTCCAACTCGTCGAAGCCCAGGCAGCGCGCCGCGCCGTAGATACACAGCAGGTTGCTCACGTTGAAGCGCCCGACCAGAGGAACAAAGACCTCATGGCCGTTGATATTGAGCAGCATGCCGTCAAAGCCCTCCTCGAGTATCTGCGCCTTGTAGTCCGCCATGGTGCGGGTCGAGTAGGTGCGGATGGTCGCGCGGCAGTTCTGGGTCATGACCAGACCGTTCTTGTCGTCCTTGTTGGTCACGGCAAAGGCGGTCTTGGGCAGCTCGTCGAAGAGGCGTTTCTTCGTGTCGCGGTAGTTGTCGAACGTCTTATGGTAGTCGATATGGTCGCGTGTGAGGTTGGTGAAGAGTGCCCCGTCGAAGTCGAGTCCGGCTATGCGCTGCTGCGCGATGGCGTGGCTGCTGACTTCCATGAAGGCGTAGGTGCATCCCTTGGCCACCATGCGGGCAAGCAACTCGTTGAGCTCTAGCGCGTCGGGCGTCGTGTGAGTGGCCGCCACCGCCTCGTCGTCGATATAGTTGACCACGGTGGAGAGCAGGCCGCCCCGGTGCCCCATCGCGCGTGTGAGTTTATAGAGGAGTGTGGCAATAGTCGTCTTGCCGTTGGTGCCGGTCACGCCGACAAGCGTCAGGTGGCGCGACGGCTCCCCGAACCAGCGTGAGGCCAACAGCCCCAGCGCGCGGTCCGTGTCGGGCACCAAGATATAGGTCGTGCCCGCGGACGGCTCAGCAGGCATATACGCGGGATTACTCAGCACCACGGCCGCGGCTCCCTTGCTCACGCAGCCGCTGATGAAGGTGTGCCCGTCCACGGCGGTGCCGACCTGCGCCACGAACAGGTCCCTCGCCTCGATACGGCGGCTGTCGAAATGCAGACTACGGATGTCAATATCGGTGGGGCCGAGCACCTGAAGCGGCTCGATGGCTGTGAGGAGTTGATGGAGAAACATAGGCAGAGTATTAGCGTTTTTCGAATATCAGTTGGTGATTGCGGATGCGGTAACAACCGGCATACGCGATGGTCTTCTCGGCTATCTGGCGCACCACGGAGCCGCAGTCCATACCCGCATCGTAGCCGTAGCGCGTGGGGTGCTCAATGACGCAGATACAGGTGTATTGAGGGTTCTCCTCGGGGAAGTAACCGACGAAGGTCATGCGGTGCTGGCGGCTCTGGTAGCGACCGTTGCGGATGAGCTGGGCCGTGCCGGTCTTGCCGGCTATGTGCACCAGGTCCGACTGCGCCTTGCGCATGCCCCACGGGTTGACGGACGCCGTGCCGAGTTGATTATCCCATACCACATCGTGCAGCGCCCCGCGTATGTCGCGCAGCGTGCGCGACTTGCACAGCGACGACTTGACCGTCTCCGTCTCGTAGGTGCGGAGCGTTCCCTCGCTGTCGCGCACCTCGCTGACCATGTAGGGCCGTATCATGCGGCCGTTGTTGGCGATACCGTTGTAGAACATGAGTATCTGCATCGGGGTCAGCTCGACGGAGTAGCCGTAAGACATCTTGCTGAGGGTGACCGTATCGCGCGGGATGTCGATGCGTGCGCGGTGCGCACCGGGTATCTCGCAATAGAGGCTGTCCATCAGCCCCATGTTACGGATGCGGTTGACGAACTTCTTGGCGCTGCCCTCATATCCCTGTGTGATAATCTTGGCCAGCGCGATGTTCGAACTGATAGCCAGCGCACTGCGTACGGAGAGCACCGTATCTTTCGGATGGGCGTCGCGGTGGTTGATGCCCAGGTAGTTCCATCCGTTGCGATAGACGGTGATGGTGTCGTCTATATCGACCTTGCCGTCGTCGAGCGCGGCCATGAGGGCGATAGTCTTGAAGGTGGAGCCCGGCTCGATGCGCGTGACGGCATGGTTGAACTGTTCGCTGTAGGTGCCGTCCTCGCATCGGTCGAGGTTGCTGATGGCCTTGATGCGACCCGTCTGAGTCTCCATCAGGATACAGCAGCCCCAGTCCGCACCCGTATATTCGAGCCGGTGGCGGAGGGCCGTCTCGGTTATGTCCTGCAGGTTGGCATCCAGCGTCGTCACGATGTCCAGTCCGTCCTCCGCTTCCTCCACCGTGATGTCTTCCCACCGGTTGCCTATCTTCTGACGCGTGCTCATGCCGTCGCGGCCGCGCAGCTCTGTGTTGAACCGGGCCTCCAGACCCGTCGTGCCGTTGCCCGTGTCGATATTGACCGCACCTATCGTGCGGCTTGCCAGACTGCCGAACGGCTTGATACGCAGCGGCAGCGGGTTGAATGTGATGCCGCTGACATTCTTGCCGCGACGCACCAGCGGGAGCTGCTCTATCTGCTGCTTCTGCAGGTAGTTGATGCGGCGTTTGCTGAGACGGACGCTGCGCTTGCGCTCGCGGTGCGCTTGTGTGAGCAGACGACGGTACTCGTCCGGAGTGCGGTCGTCAATGATGCGACTCAGCGCCAGAGACAGACTGTCCACATGCAGCAGGAAGAGCGAGTCTTTGTTGGCATGCAGCGGCTCTACAGCTGCGTCCATATAGACGATATACTGCGGCATGCTGCTGGCCAGGATGCGCCCGTCCGCGTCCAGTATATTGCCGCGCGTGGCACGGATGGCGCGGTCTGTCTGCACCTGCCCCTCCGCGATGTTCAGCCAACGCTCGCGGTCGCGCGTCTGCAGATGGATAATCTGAATAATGACACCCAGAAAGCCCATCGCTATCAACAGAAAGATGACAGCAAAGCGCAGGACGGTTATTTTCTGGTTGTCACTCATCGTATCTCGGTTACAGGTGTCGTGTTCTCACGCAGACGGCTCCCCTGCTCACGCAGTTGCTCCGCTATCTGCGACTGACGCGTCTGGCGCATCTGCTCCGTGGACAGCGTCAGGTAGCGGAAGCGCAGGTCCTTCAACTCGGCGCGCGCGTCGCTCAGACGGTGCTGCTGCTTGGCGGAGTTATACCCCGCAAAGATATAGATAAAGACCAGCACAACAATCAGCCCAATCAGTTTGTACTGCTTGCGCACGATGTCACGGCGGAACACTTCGCCGCTCAGCCATGACTGTATGACGCTGGTCTTCTTCATATTTTCTGTGCTACGCGCAACTTGGCGCTGCGGCTGCGCGGATTGGCCGCCACCTCCTCGGCCGAGGCCGTGAGACCCTTCTCCAACAGCCGGAACGGGGTGAGTATATTGCCGTAGAAATCTTTCTCGATGACACCCTCTATATTACCCGCGCGGAGGAAGTTCTTCACGATGCGGTCCTCCAGCGAATGGTAGGTCAGTATGGCGATACGACCGCCCGGACGCAGCAGACGCAGCGACGATGTCAGCATCTCGCGCAGGGCACCTAACTCATCGTTGACCTCGATGCGCAAGGCCTGAAAAGCCACGGTCTGCGTGTGCTTGTCGTTGCCCAGCAGCTCCGCCAACTGCGTCGTGCGCAGTATCGGCGCACTGCTGCGCGCCTGAACAATACGGCGGGCCAGCACGCGGGCGTTGCGCAACTCGCCGTACAGGTAGAGCACATCGGCCAACTGGGCCTCCGAATAACTGTTCACCACGTCCGCCGCCGTGCGACCGGCACGACGATTCATGCGCATGTCCAGAGGCGCATCAAAACGGAAGGAGAAACCACGCTCCGGGTCGTCGAAATGATGGAAACTGACACCCAGGTCCGCCAGGATGCCGTCCACTGCCGTCACACCGTAGTAATCCATGAAGTTGGACAGGTAGCGGAAGTTGCTGTGCACGAACTGCCAGTGGCTGTTCCCGCGGAACTCCTCGCCCGCATGGTGGTAGGCGTCCAGGTCCTGGTCGAACGAATACAGACGCCCCCCTTCGCCTAACTGCTGCAGTATGGCACGGCTGTGACCGCCGCCGCCGAACGTCAGGTCCACATACGTGCCGTCTGACCGGACGGCCAGACCGGCAAGCGTCTCATTCAACAGGGCGGGTATGTGGTAAGGGGTATCCATCACTTCTGACTCTCTATCTTAGACTTCCGGCTCTCTGCCATCTTCGTACGTATGCGTGCAGCCATGTCACGCGGGTCGGACTTCTTCGACTCAAAGACAGACGGGTTCCACAGCGCAAAGCGGTCCAGCATACCCACAAACACAGCATCCTGCTGCGCATTGATGTTCTCCAGGTTCTTGCGCTGGAGCAGCACGCGACCTTGAGAGTCCGGCTCCAGAAACTCCGCATCGGACATGAACTGCATCAGCAGCAACTGGTCTTCCGGATCCCATTCGTCCAGCGTGTTGCGCAGTTCGCTTACCTTGGCGTTCCACACCTGCTCCGGGTAGAATATCAGGCACTCATTATCCGTATCACGACGCATAACCAGACGCATACTCTCGCCCTCGCTGAGTATCTTGCGATAGGCGGCGGGGATGAAGATACGACCTTTCTCGTCCAACCGAGCCTCTATTTGTCCGATAAATGTTGAGTTCATAACAATTCTTCTGTTTCTTTGCGTCGCTATCCGGCGGCTATGAGTGTCTCTTTTGTTCGCTATCCGGTGGCTATAAGTGTTTCTTTTGCTCGCTATCCGGCAGCTATGAGTGTCTCTTTTGTTCGCTATCCGGCGGCTATGAGTGTTTCTTTTGCTCGCTATCCGGCAGCTATGAGTGTCTCTTTTGTTCGCTATCCGGCGGCTATAAGTGAGTTCCGCATGGCCCCCGCCAAGAGCTTTGCTCGAAGGCGGAGAGCGGGCGGTAGGCCGAGCCCCGATGCCGCTATCCGGCAGCAAGTGCGAGGCTCTTACCGAACGCGACTGCAAAGTTACAAAAAATATTTGATATTTCACCACTTTTCCCCACAAAAAAGTTATCAAAATACTTTTTTACAGGTTTTCAACATTTTGAGAAGCGAATAATTATCTAATAATCATTACAATATACCGCTTTTTAACAAAGTGGGGAAAAGTGGTGGAAAACTGCCCCGTCCGCCTCCTCTCGCACCTGCATCCCACGTACATCCCACCTGCGCCCCACCTGCGCCCCACCTGCGCCCCACCTGGGACGCGGGCGGCTCGCCCGCGATTCGCCGTCCCACGGCGACCTCATAGGCCACGATTCGCCGCCCCACGGCGACTTCACAGGCCACGACTGCCACCTGAGACCATGCGGGCGGCTCCCCTGGATTCGCCCGCATGGCCCCCGAAAAAGAACTTGAGCTTGCGAAAGTTGTTTTTCGGAGAGCGGAGGCCTCGAGGACTTAATGCCACGCAGTGGCAGTCCGTGTCCGAGAGTGCCGAACGCGACCCGTACTATTCCCGACGGCACACCGACGGCACACCGACAGCACACCGACGGCAGAGAGGAGCCCCACCCGTATCATCCCCGACGGATCCCCGACGGATCTCCGACGGATCTCCGACGGATCTCGGTACCCCACCCGTACCGCCGCCGACGGTCGGCCGACGGTCGACCGACGGTCGACGCTACCATCAGGGCACAAAAAAAGCGCCCTTGCGAGCGCTTTCTTATGGTCGTGAGCCTAATTCGTAGGTAGGTCTCAGAGTGCGGTGCCGAGGATGTTGAACTGCTTGTCCCCCTTGATGATAACCAACTGACCGTTGCGTACCACCTTGCGGGCTTCACGTACGCTATGTACCTCCTCGACACCCTGCGGAGCGAAGAAGCGACCCCAATAGGCATCGGCTGCATACGCACTCGTCTCACCGCCTTCCACATTGACGGTCATGCTGTTATCCACGCCCTGGAACGTCTGCGCGTAGATACGCGGCATCCGCGCGGGCGCATTCACTACGCCCTTGGACAACTTGCGGCAACCGGCGAAGACAAAGTTACCTATCTCCTCCGTGCCCTCATGCAGAGTCACGGTCGCCAGGTTGGTGCAGTCCTCAAACGCATAGTTGCCTATCTTGGCCACACCGGCAGGGATGTTCACTGCCGTCAGGGCCGTGCAGTCACTGAACGCATAACCGTCTATCGTAGTGAGCGATGCGGGCAGCGTGACGGACGTGATATGGGCACACGAGCGGAAGGCCGACGGGCCGATAACGGTCAGACCGCTCGGCAGGTTGTTCAGGTCGGTCAACTTGGCGCAGTTCTTGAAGGCCTCGTAGTTGATGCGCGTCACCTGAGAGGGGAACGTAAAGCCGGTCAACTCCTTGCAGTTCATGAAGAAATAAGCCGGTATCTCCGCCATGTCGTCCGGCAGCGTCACGCTCGACAGCGTGTCACAGTCGGCGAACAGCGCCTGACCCAACTCTTTGACACCATCGGGTATCGTAATCGAGCGCAACATGCTGCAAGAGCGGAACGCCTGAGCCCCCAACTCCTGCGGCACACCGAGGAAATTGATTGCCGTCACACCCACGCGGGAGAGGACATTCGTCTCCCCTTCTCGGGTATAGGCATAGTGTTGCACGCGTCCCCCCATGCCATAGAACATGAAGTCGGGCACACGCTTGACACCCGCTCCGATATTGACGACACTGAGGTCGTAGTAGGAGTCGAAGGTCGTCCACGAGGTGGGATCTTCCTCATCCTGATAGCCTCCGTAGTCTCTGTATGCCATATTGCTGAACGAGAACGGCGCATACTCCGGCAACGTGAAGTCAGCACAATTAACAGCATTGTAGTTGATTTCCGTCACGTGGCAGCATGACTGGAACGCCTTGTCGCGTATATAGACAATCGTAGCGGGGATAGTGACAGACTTCAGTGCCATGCACTCGGCGAACGCCTGCTCACCAATACCAACCACGGCATACTGCTTGCCGTCTTCCACAATAGAGTCCGGTATGACGACCGTGTCTTTGTATTCGCCCTCTACTGCGCCATACCAGGTGCCCTCGTAGGACACTTCTACGGCCGGACTGCCATACGTGGCGGTCACATCGGTGTAGTAGATGGTCACATTGTCGTCATTGGGGACGGCATAGTCGTGGGCTGCCACGTTAAGCGCGGCAGCCACGGCTATACACAGAGTTATAAAGAGTTTCTTCTTCATACAGATGAATGGTTTTACCGGGTAAGGTTCAGGCTATGTAGCAGGGTGTCTCTTAGAGTTCTACACCCATCACGTTGTACACTTTCTCGCCCTTGAGGATGAGCACTTGTCCGTTGCGGAACTCCTTCACGGGCTTAACAGCGTCGCCCTTAACAGCCTCAACAGCCTCTACTTCAGGAGCCACGAACTTGGCATTGAGCGACAGGTTCATGTTCGACCAGTAGTAGCCACGGAGTGCACCGTCAATCAGGAAGAAGGACTGTCCTTCGGGATAGTAGTAGTCGGAGTAGATACCGAAGTTGTTGCCCTGTGCGTTATTCAGGATGATACGAACAGCGAACACACCGTCAATGGTGACAGGAGCGGGCGAGAAACCGCCGAGAGCGTTCTTTGCACCAAAGGCGAAGTTCAGATAACCATAGTAGCCGCTGCCATCCGAGAAGGGATTCACACCGGTCAGGTCTGTCTGGGTAGCCACAGCGGTAGCCAGCACCTGTGTGCCGATAACCCACTGGTAGTCCTGGTTCATGCCTGCGGGCACAATCTCCAGCTTCACCTCTGCACCGGCGGGAATCATGTTCTCTACGTGGCTGTAAACTTCCAGCGTAGCGGAGTCAAGCCACATGGTGCTCAGGTTGTCAAAGATAACCACGAGGGTATCAACCGTCTTCGTGCCTTGTACAAAACCGGTACCATACAGGTAGTTGCCGGCAGCGTCGCGGCTGACAGGGAAATCATCATAGGGATAGCCCTCACCTATGAGCGAGTCGGTGTACAGGGCGCAAGTGGTGATGGACATTGTCTCCTCAGGACGCACATAGATGACGGGGTGGTCAGCATACTGAGCCAGCATGTTGTAGTTCTCTGCGTATTGCGGATACGCTGCAGCGATAGCGCGATAGTTGTCGCCCAGTCCCTTGCCGTGTTGATAGGTCTGCAGGACGTAGCCTTCTGCATCTGCGGTGAAGAGGATAGGCATGGTGTACTCATATCCGGCCTGCAGTGTAGCGCCGAGTGCCTCCGGGTAGTTCATATAGGGTTGGAAAGCTGAGTCGCTGAGCAGGTAGAGTTGGTCATTAGCATAGGCACCCCAATAGAGCGAGTCACCGGTGTGGAGAGCAGAGGCATCGTAGAACTCGAGGTGGCTTGTCGTGTCGCTAATGAGCATAGGAAGCTTGGAGTTGGCGAAGAAGGCGCCATAGGGGCGAATCCACTGCAGGGTGTCTGCTACATCGGCAGCTACGCGTGCAGCCTTGGCGGCACGAACGGCCTGATGCTCTTCCTGGGTCATCAGTTGGCGGTTTGCGTCAAGCTTTTTCTCTATACGGTTAGCCTTGGCCATAGCGCGTGCATCCGAGTTACGGAAGGAGACGTGTTGTGCCATTGCGCTGATAGCAAATACTGCTACGAGCGAGAGTGTGAAAATCTTTTTCATACGCTTATTATTTAATTGATTAGTAAGACGGGACAAAGTCCCTTGGTTGATGTGTTATTTAATGTTTCATATTGAGCACGAAGTCGCTGACATCGGTGCGTGTGGCGGTGACGCCCTGAGAGGGGTGGAATCCTTGGAGCAGGTCGATGCTGTAGGAGCCGTTGAAGGCATGCACCAAGTCCAGTCCGCCGAACTGGTAGAGGATAGAGCCGGAGGAGTAGGTGTCGTCCGCGGTGAGTGTGATGACGCCCTTGTCCTCGGAGGTATTGAAGTAGTAGGTGTCGAAGGAGTTACCGGCGTCGCCGCTGACCACATAGTAGATACGCAGTGCCATGCGGTTCTGTCCTGCGCCGTCCCAGCGCATGCGTGCTACGTAGGAGTTGGGAGCCTGGGCGGAGATGTTGGCATTGAGTGTGGTGCAGGTTGCAGTGACGGCAGCGGGCAGGGTGTTCATGTCGATGTTCCAGGGGCGTCCGCTGTTGGCGTCGGAGGTGAAGGCCGTGGAGCCGTCCACGGTCAGATAGACGAGCGGGTCGAGCACGGAGACGAGGCGTGTGCGGCTCTCGTTGAGTCGGAAATCGGCGCGGTGCACGGCCGCCGCGAGCAGGGAGTCGTCGTGGAGGCGGATGCCCTTGTCGGTGACGAGCAGTCCGTAGTAATGGCCTCCGCCGAGGGTGTCTGCGCCGAAGGTGAAGGCGCGGAACTCATGGGTGCGGCCGTTGTAGAGGGTGAAGTGCTTGTCGCCGTCGTAGAGGTCGAACGGTGTGTTCTCCTCAAAGAGGAACGTGTTCATCGCGTCTATTTGGGCAAAGTAGTCCTCCCAATCCTGTCCGGCAGCAAGCGGGTAGAGGCGCACGTAGCAGGAGTTCTTCTTGCCCTTGAGGAGCTGGTAGCCCTCAGTGGTGTTATATTCGAGCACCATGAACTCGTAGTCGCCGCCTACGCCCTCGCCGTCGGCGCCCCAGAGTCCGAGGTCGGGGTCGGGGTTGGAGTAGTAGTGGAAGATACGGTTGAAGGTGTTGAATGTGAGCACACTACTGTTGTCGTTGATGATGTCCCACATGCTGGTCTCGGTGTTGAAGACGCCGTCCACGGGTGCGCCGACGGTGACGGTGCCGTCCTCACGGAACTGCATGAGGAAGGTGTAGCCCCGATGCTTGATAGTGTCGGAGGTCGTCGGGTCAGACTGTGCGAAGTACTGCATGACCCATCCGTTCTCGGCCTGGATGAGCCGGTTCTTGAGTTCGGTGCGTCGTTGTTCGAGTCGTTCCACGGAGGTGTTGTCGAAGATGTCGTCCACACGCGGGCTGCATGCCGCCAATACGGCGCCGAGCAGCAAGGGGAGTATGAGTTGATGTAGTTTCATTGTCCTGTTATCTTACGTATATCTTACGTGTATCTATCGTATATCTATCGTGTATCTATCGTAACCTATACAGGTTTTCAGGCAATTAGTCGGGTGCGCCGATGGTAAGTACCTGGTTACGAAGTGAGTCGATGTTCATGTTGGCTTGGCGTTTCTGCACTTCGGCGCGCAGTGAGTCGAGGCTGATGCCCCAGTCGTCACGTAGCCAGTTGCGTGCGATGGTCAGTTTCTGCTCGATGACGGCCGGTCCGTCCACACCGTCCTCGTCCTGTTCGAGTTGGTGGAGTGTGCCGTTATCGTCCTGTTTCCATCCCTTGGCGGCGTCGCTCATCATGCTGGCCCACTCGTCGTCGGTCTTGACGATATAGTTAGCGATTATCTCGACGAAGTCCTCGCGTTCCTGTGACGAGCCGTAGTTGCCTGTGAATCCGAGGCTTCGTGCCTCCTGTTCGGAGCGCTCCTCCCATCCGTTGGGCTTGTAGTATCCGGCGGAGATAGTACGGAACTCGGCGGGATAAGTCTTGGTCTGGTGGAGGATATGCGAGAACTCGTGGTGCATGGTCTTGAAGTAGTACTCGTTGAGTGTAGCCACGTTGGAGGGATCGATGTAGTTGACGGCATGGAGTGTCACCTTGAGTCCACCTTGTGCGACACCGAGCGTGACGGAGCCTGTAGCGTTATGTCCTGCGGAGCCGATGAGGCAGATGATACGCGGTCCGTACTGCTGCAGGAAGGCGGGGCCTCCGGTGACGGTGCTATAGACGTCCCACCAGAGGTACTTGGCGAGGACGGCCATGGTGATGGCGTCGTCGTAGGTACAGGGGACGAGGTTGAAGTTCATGTCGGAGCTGATATCCTGCATGCGATAGCGGAACTCGACATTATAGACATCGAGGAAGTTCTTCTTGCAGAAGGAGTCGAGTTGGTAGGAATAGGACGTCGGGTCCAACTGTTCCTTGGTGTCCGGGAAGATGGAGTTAGGGTCGAGCTTCTCCTGGCAGGAGGAGAGCGCTATTGCCGCGATGAGGGAGATTATGTATAAAGTCTTTTTCATTGTCTTGTGTGTTTATTCCTCTTGATTATCTTGCGCGATGCAGCTGCCGGTGAAGAGTACGGCGTCGTTAGTAGCGACGTTATTGTTACGGATATTGGGTTCCATGCCGGCTTCGATGACGGTGGACGGAATCTCAAGAGCGCGTCTGGGGTCGTTCCATGTGAGGATTTGTTCTGCTTCGAGTCCTTGTTTGTGGCGTATCTCGATGCCATAGCGCTTGATGTCGAACCAGCGGAGTCCCTCGTGTATGGTCTCGATGCGGCGGAAGTGGAGCACGCAGTTGAGCCATATGTTCTGCTTGGTGTCGATGACCCATGTGGGGCTGATGTCGGAGCAGTGGAGGTCGCTGATGCGATAGACGCGTGTGCCGTGGTCGGATATGTCTCGGTTGTAGAAATTCTCAATGAGTGTCTCGGTGAGGTCGGGCAGTTTCTCCGATGTGCCGACCTTGCGGCTGTCGTCCCATACCTTGAGGTCCGCGAGTGCGTGGGTGTAGTCCTTCTTCATGATATAGGCCTCGGCGCGGCAGAGGAGTGTCTCCTCGCCGGTGAAGGTAGCATTGACATTATGGACATAACCGATGCCTGCGACCTTGTCGGTATATTCGAAGTACTCACCGGTGTGGACGTAGAAGAGTCCGTAGTCCTGGTTGCCACGCAGATAGAGTCCCTGTACCTTCTGGTAGCAGGGGTGGAAGGTGTATCCCTGCCAAGTAGGTCCCTGTCCGTAGATAGATGCGCGCGAGGCCTGGCGGTTGCAGGCGTAGCGTCCGTTGAGGGAGCGGTAGAAGGTAGAGTAGGTGGCAGTAAGGAGGAAGTTACTGGGTGAGTGTATGTCCGAATAGGCGAAGAGGAGTGCCTCCTGGGTGGAGTAGGACTTGGACCAGTATTCGGTACGCATGTTGCTCATCGGGTTGCTTCCGAGCGCAAGGGTGGCATATTGGATAACCTTGTCGTAGTCGCGCTTGTAGAGGTAGAAGCGTGTGGCGAAGGCGTATGCGGCCTGCTTGTTGAAGTGGTACTTGGGCTGGTCGTAGTTGTCCGTGATGTTCTTGAGTCCTTCGAGCATGTCTTTCTCGATATGGGCGTAGAGCTCGGTGAGTGTGCCGCGGTCGGCGTTGGAATAGACGACTCTCTCGGGTTGTGTCATGTAGGGGACACCCTTGTCGAGCATGCTGAGCGCGGAGTCGCGATAGGGCATGCAGAAGACGTTGGCGAGGACGAAATGGTTGTATGCGCGGCAGAGGTAAGCCTCGGCGCGTGCTTCGGAGCAGTCCACGGTGGAGTCGGCTGCCTCGATGGCGTCCATGGCCTCGAGGGCATGGTTGGCGACGGCCACAGCCTTGTAGGCACGTGACCAAATGCTGACGGGTGAGTCGCCATCGGTCGAACCGGCAGAGACGGCGGGTTTCCAAGCGAAGACCTCGTTCTCTACCTCGCCTTTGCCGACGGAGAGGTTATAGCGTGTCCAAGAGCCGTCCTCGGAGTTGTTGT
Organism: Paludibacteraceae bacterium; assembly: GCA_017483945.1. Lineage (GTDB taxonomy): Bacteria > Bacteroidota > Bacteroidia > Bacteroidales > Paludibacteraceae > Colicola. The sequence goes on from JAFUUE010000057.1 coordinate 30,229, forward strand.
CCACGATATTGTCGGAGCTGAACTCGCATATCCATGCGAAGTCGGCTGTCGAGTAGGCGGTAGCCAGCAGTTTCTTGACCTGATCCAGCGTGGTGATGGAAGTGCGGTTGTCCGGTTCCTGGTCGAGGAAGCCGCAGGATGTGAAGGCGATAGCCACAGCGGCCAATATATATAGTATCTTTTTGCTCATAGTCGTAATCATTTAGTCATCCATATATTAGAATCCGGCGCGGATAGTGAGAGTGAACTGCTTGGCCATCGGCGTTGCGACACCTCCGGAGTTGAAGAATTCGGGGTCCTGTCCGTTCAGCTTCTTGTCGGAATAGACGAGGAAGGGGTTGGTTACCTGGAGCTTGCAGCTGAAGTTCTGCAGTGCCACGTTCTCGAGGAACTTCTTCGGTATCTCGTAGGTGAGCGAAATCTCTTTCATACGGATGAAGTCACCTTTTGCCACGCGCTCGGACGAGTAGTTATAGGCGTTGTAGGCGGTAGCGAGGTTGTATGAGCCGTATGTTTGTGCCTGACGTGTGGAGGCGATGACGGGGATGTTGGTCACCTTCTCGTCTCCGGGGAGTGTCCATCGGTTGCGGAAGTCACGCGGCAGGGCCGTGATGTCGTCGTAGGAGGATGCGAAGATGGGGTCGAGCCGCACGACGTTGCCGAAGGAGTATGTCATGAAGACGTTGAGTGTGAATCCTTTCCACGAGAAGACGTTACCGAAGCCGCCGGTGATGGTGGGGTCGGTCGGTCCTTCGTACTTAAGGAACTCGGTGTTCTCAATCTCCTGGAAGTTGATGTCGGTGACAGTGACCACGTTGTCCTGGTTGATGAACTGTGGCAGTCCCTCGTCGTTGAGCCCGACAAAGGGGATAGAGAAGAGTGCGCGTACGGGATATCCCTCGCGTGCATATCCTGAACCGGCGACGAGGCTCATCACGTTCACTCGCGAGTCCAATTTGGTGATTCGGTTGTGCGTGTAGGAGAAGGTGAGGTCGGTGCTCCAACGGAAGTCATCCGCGTGTTCGCCCTTGATATTCAGGGTAGAGAGTGTGACCTCAGCGCCGGCTGACTTCATCGTAGCGACGTTGGCATACTTGATGCTCTCACCGCCGATACCCGTGGTGTAGGTCGGGCCGATGAGGTCGAAGTTGTCGCGGTAGTAGCCGTCGAGGTCGAGGTTGATACGGTTCTTGAGGAAGCCGAGGCTTACTCCGACGTTGAGCTCGTATTTCTTCTCGTAGGTCAGTTCGGAGTTACCGAGCATCTCGAGGTCAATACCTATCTCCTGTGCGGATGCGTTGGGTCGCCAGATGGTGCTTGCCATGAAGGCCGGTTCGGCATAGGAGTAGCCGTAGGGGCAACGGTCGGCGGTGAGTGAGTAGGAGGCCTTGAGGGTGGCGGTGGAGAGAACTTCCTGCTGAGCGAACCAGTTCTCCTCGTGCGCGTTCCAACTCAGTCCGACGTTCCATGTGGGCAGCCAGCGGGCGGTCTGGGACTTACCCAGGCCGTTCGTACCCTCGTAGCGGCCGGTGAGGTTGATGTTGTAGCGGCCGAGGTAGGAGTAGGTGCCGGTAGCGAAGAAGGCCATGCTACGCGAGTAGCGCCATGTGTTGGCATAGTAGGTGCTGCCTTCCTCCACTTGCTGTTTGAAGAGGCGATAGTCTGTGAAGGGCGTACCTCCATCGTCGTAGCAGAATCCCCATCCGTCGAACGAGATGGTGTTACGGTCGGTGGAGTTCATCTCCATACCGGCGTAGAAGTTGAGGATATGCTTTTCCTTAATGGACGTGTTGTATGTACCCGACAGACGGAGGTCGAACTGCGACATCTTGTATTGTTTGAGGAAGTAGATACCTCCCTTGGGCAGTACGGTCTCGGGGAGTGCGTTCTCGTCGTCCGGGTCGGTGTAGAGGAAGGGGTTGCTGTCGCGAATGGTTGCATCCTCGGGGTCGATACCGGCGCGATAGGCGCGTGCCTGGTTGGCCTTGTCCTTGACGAAGTGCTCGTTGGTCGAGCTCTGGAAGCGGTAGGCTGCCAGAGCGGTGAAGCTCAGTCCCTGAATGGGCTTATAGGTCAAGTCTCCTTGGAACTTCACATCGGTCACACCCAGTTCGATATAGTTGTTCTCCAACTCGTCGAAGATGTTGAATCCGCAGTAGTTACGGGTGTATGTCTCCTTGGGGTCCAGCGTACGCGATGCGTTGAGGGCGTAGCTATAGGGGTTGATGTCGAAGTCGCGTTTCACCTCGCCGGTGACCACGTCGGTCTCCTGCGAGAGGGTGCCGGGGGCTTTCTGCTTACGATAGGAGTCGGATGTCAAGAGGTTGAGGGTCAATCGCTTGGTCAGGTCGAAAGAGGCGTTGGCGTTGATGGTGTAACGCTGCACATCGCTCGAGAGGGTCCATCCCGGGTCGTACATAGCGGACATGGAGGTATAGAAGCGAGCACGGTCGGTACCGCCGGATATACTGATGGAGTGAGTCTGCATGAGACTGTTGAGGAAAAGCAGGTCGAACCAGTCGGTGTTGCGGTATTCGGCCTGACGGAGGTAGGCGTTACGCGCCGACTCGGTGTTGGCCAAGCCGAAGGTGCCGTCGCCGTTGTAGGTGTTGATGAGTTGGTACATCTTACCATAGATACCGGAGGTGTTGGCTTTTGCCAGGTTGGCGAACTCGAGCCATCCCTTTTGCTCCATCTCGCGGTAGATATTCATCTGCTCCTGGGAGTTGCTGATGTTGAACTCTCTGTAGCTGGGTTTGAGTCGGATAGAGAACTCACCGGTGTAGCTGATTTTGCTGGTACCGGCTTTACCCTTCTTGGTAGTGACGACGATGACGCCGGCCATTGCGCGTGCACCATAGATAGATGTAGCGGCACCGTCCTTGAGGATTTGGAAACTCTCGATATCGTCAGCGTTCAGTCCGGCGATAGCGGAGGAGATTAGCGTGACGGCGTCTCCCGAAGAGAGGGCCTCAGCATCCACTTCGACGGCATCTTCCATGATGACACCGTCCACTACCCATAACGGTTTGGACGAGCCGTAGATAGAGGTGGCGCCACGCATCTTGATTTTCGGGGCGGTACCGAACGTACCGCTGACGTTCTGGACACTGACGCCGGAGACACGTCCCTCGAGGGAGCGGCTGATGTCAGCCACACCGTCGAGTTTGGCTTTCTCGGCATCGATACGTGCGGTAGAACCGGTGTTCAGACGCTTGTCCTGCTGATAGTGACCGGTTACTATGACTTCGTCAATCACCTGTACCTCGGGTACTATCTTCACATTCATCTGAGCCTTGACAGGCAGTTCCTGGGTCTTGTAACCCGTGTAGGAGAAGACCAACGTCTTGCCGTTAGCCGGGACATCGATTTCGAAGCTACCATCGATGTCGGTTATCGTACCCACAGTGGTGCCTTTGACAACCACGTTCACGCCAATAGCGCCCTCACCGGTCTCGTCGATGACGGTACCGCGTACCTTAGTCTGCGCATGCACTGCGGAAACTAAGCCTAACAGACAGACTAATACGGTGTAAAATCTATTCATAAATCAAGTTGTAATTACCTATATTATACACATGCTCGCATGCCTAATGGATGCAATGCTCGCAAATTGAGCAGGCAAAGGTACAACTTTTTTTTGACATGACAAAATAAAATGCACGAAAAAGTGATTTTTTCATGCATTTTTACGGAAAAAGAGTGGTTTGTTTTACATTTTGACACCTAATTATAGGTCAAAACCGACAAATTGCTCTCATTGAATAGTTGATTGGCGACATCTGTCAAGTGTATGGGGGTGAGACGGGTGATGTTGTCGAAGGTCTCCTGCCATGTCGGGGCATAGCCGTAGTAGAGCATTTGTTTGGCCATAGTGAGGGCGCTGTTCTCGCGATTCTCGTCGGCGATGGCCATCTGTCCGTGGAGTTGTGTGAGTATGCGCGCCATGCGTGCTGAGGTGAGCGGTTCGCGGCGCAGGCGTCGCAGCTCGCTCAGGACGAGATCGAAGCAGCGTTGGCTGTGCTGTGCTTCGCAGGCGTAGTAGACGCTCCAATAGCCGGTGTCGCTGAGGGGGGTGTACTGCGACTCGACGGTATAGACGAGTCCGTGCTTCTCCCGCAGGCTGAGGTTGAGGCGTGAGTTGAGGCTTCCCCCGCCGAGAATCATGTTGAGCAGGTAGGCCGCGAGTTGGTCGGGATGTCCGAGCGGGAAAGCCCGTGCGCCGAGCATGAGGTGTGTCTGGTGCGTATGGCGACGGAAGGTCTCGCTGCGAGGCTCTGGTGGGGGCGGCGCGGTGCGGACGAGCGAACCGTGACGGTCGAGAGAGTCGGTGAGGGCCGTCACACAGCGCAGGACGGTGGCAAAGGGGAGGTTGCCTTGCGAGAAGAAGACCATCCGCTCCGGGAGGTAATGCTCCTGCATCCACGCGACGGGCGTCTGCGGCGAACGGCTGATGGAGCGCAGTGTCTTGCGCGTGCCGAGCACGGGCAGAGCCAGCGGATGACCGCGGAACAGGAGTGACTCGAAGTCATCGTAGATAAGTTCCGACGGGGAGTCGTTGTAACTCTCTATCTCGTCCAGGATGACGCCTAACTCCTTGTCCGTCTCTTGTTTGGGGAAGGTCGGGCGGAAGACCATGTCGGCGATGAGGCGTATGGTGCGTGCGTAATGCTCGGCGGGCGTCGCGGCGTAGAAGGTGGTTTCCTCCTTGGTGGTGTAGGCGTTGATTTCTCCTCCGATGTCCTCGATGCGGTTGATGAGCCGGCGTGCGGTATGGTGTGTGGTGCCCTTGAAGACACAATGCTCGATATAGTGTGCGATGCCGTTCTGCTCGGGCCGCTCATCGCGCGTGCCCGCGCCTACCATAATACCTGTATAGACGACGGGAGAGGGCGTCCGCCGGTGGACGATGCGTGCGCCGCAGGGGAGCGTGGCATAATATGTATCGGTGTCCTTGGTCATGTTGCGTGGTGTTTATCTATAAAAAAAAGAGATATTTATTTGCATATTCCAAAAAAAAGCAGTACTTTTGCATCCGCATTCGTCCGGATAAGGAGCCACGGTGGCGAGTTATGCAACGAAGGCGGATGTTTCGGTCTCGCAAGCCCGTTGCGACGCGGTATTGGCGGAATTGGTAGACGCGCCAGACTTAGGATCTGGTTCTTCACAGAGTGTAGGTTCGAGTCCTATATACCGCACCAAACAGGATAGCTATGAAGCGTTATTTCTTCCTACTGATGGGTTGCGCCCTGCTTGTGTCGGGATTTACGTCGTGTGAGTTCCGCGGTCGCAACGATTATACCCCCTCGTTATACACCTCGTGCTTCTTCATCCACTACACGGACTCGACAGCCGGTGACACGCTGGGTGTGCATTACATGGGCGAGTCGGGGACCTGGCAGGCAGACACGATAGTCCAAGGGGACACGGTTCGTTTCGTGGTCGGCGTCAACTCGTATGCGAATAACCTGGTCTCCTTCGGAATGACGTGGGACACGGCGGCTATGTGCGTGGAGTTGTATGCCATCGACTCTATCCGTCCGGGGCTGAACATGGACAGCACTAATGCCGGAGTGGGTCTGCTGGTGTTCAAACCGGGGTATAACTACGCCTCGTTCCCTGTGCGTTACACGCCTCGTAAGGCCGGAGTGCACAAGGTGACGATGACGGTCACGTCCGATTCGAACTTCCCGACATCTTCTCTCTCGTTCACTCAGCCTGTTCGGTAGTCTTGGCCTGCTGCCAGAGTTCTTCCATCTGCGCGAGTGTCATGTCGCGCAACTCTTTGCCTTGTGCTTTGGCGTGCGCCTCAACGTAGTTGAAGCGGCGGATAAACTTGCGGTTAGTGCGCTCTAAGGCGTTGTCCGGGTGTATCTTATAGAGTCTTGCGGCATTGATGAGGGCAAAGAGCAGGTCACCGAACTCATCGGTCATTCGTCCGTCCGCTTTGGGGTCTTGACTTGTCCGGGCGTTGGTCATCTCGGCCTCGAACTCACTTATCTCTTCGCGCACTTTGTCCCATACATCCTCCCGCTGCTGCCAGTCGAATCCGACATTGGCGGCTTTCTCCTGTATGCGGTAGGCCTTGACGATGCTGGGCAGTGCTTCGGGCACACCTGACAGAACGGTTTTGTTGCCGCCTTTCTCGCGCAGCTTGACCTGTTCCCATAGTTTGGTCACCTCTTCGGCGGATTGTGCGGCCTGTTCGCCATAGACATGCGGGTGGCGGAAGATGAGTTTGTCACACAGGCGGTTGCATACGTCCGCTATGTCGAAGTCTCCGTTCTCGGAGCCCATCTTGTCGTAGAAAACGACGTGTAGGAGAACGTCCCCGAGTTCTTTGCTGACCTCGGTCATGTTGCCTCCGGTGATGGCGGAGGCCAGTTCGTAGACTTCCTCTATCGTGTTCTCCCGCAGGCTGTTAAAGGTCTGTTTGTGGTCCCACGGACAGCGCTCCCGCAGTTCGTCCATAATGGTGAGCAGGCGGTCGAAGGCCTGCAGTTGTTCCTCTCGTGTGTGCATTGTTGTTAATTGGATTACGGGGCACAAAGGTACTACAAAAAAAGGGAATATGCAAGGCTGATGGGCGATTTTTTGCAGGGAAAATCCACCAGAGATGGCGGAGGGGACGGGGAAAGGATGGCAAAGAATCATGTAGGCGCTCCGTGAATAACTTAAGAATAACCTACTAATCACATACTAATCACATACTAATTACCTACTATTGATAGCAAATGTCGGCAGCTCTATGCTGTACCACGTCAGCAAGAATGCGGGGATTGTTATTTACGTCCATGAAGCGAGTGCCCGCGAACGACAGAGAATGACATTGCCGGCGAATCCATGTACGACAGGGGAACTAAGGATATGTACTTATTGGTTCGAATAAAGCGAAAGGATTGGTTTATTTCGCTTGTCGGTTGATAATGGCCTTACGTTCTTGAAATAGTTGTTGCGGCATGGGGATTATTCCGTTGCGTTCAGTGAAGGCAGTATAGATGGCATTGAGGAGACGGTTGAGTTTGTCGGTCGTATGACCATCTTCTTGACGATAGCCATGAATCTGTGGCGGGGCGATTCCTCTGTCTGCTCCGTAAAACGCCCAATAGGCGCAAAGAGCTATATCCGTACGATGCAATCCCATAGCGCATGCGATGTAGAAATCTCCAGTGTCGATGAGCCCGCAGAAGTCAGGGAAACGCTCTACCATAGCAGAGACAGCCTCGGCAGAAGTATCCACAGGATAAGAGAAATAGTGCATTCCGTATTGCTCACACAATGCCGGCAAACGGTCGGTATGGTCGGTCAGGCGGAGGTCAATAATCGTTTTCACCCCCGCCTCTTGCAATGCTCTCCACGCGTAGAGTTGATGCCGGGACGACATCGTTCTGCCCCGTGCTCCACCATAGACAGGGGCGAGGTCGGGGATGCGGGTTTGCTGCAGGCGTGCGAAGTTCATCCGGTGTAAAGGTTTTGTTGTTTATATGTAATCTATTAAATGTGACTCTTTACCTCGTTGTAGAGCGATTCCATCATTTGCTTAAGGTCATGGGCGCATTGTTCGGTGGTATATTCTTGCTCGATATATGATATCAACTCATTTTTAGGTCTGCAGATAATAAAGTTTGTTATTTCCAAAGGTATCAATGAGGTCATAACCGAGACACCAAGCTCCAACCTGCTCGGTTTCTGTTTATTTTTCTTCACGAACATGGCGAATAGGAAGTCGCATTCCACAAAGGCATTTTTGATATACGCGTTGGCAGCCTTACAGGAGACATGCATCACTTCAGGCAATTCCCGAATCATCGCTAAAGCATTCTCGCGAAGTTCGGCCGCCGCATGGTCTATGTAGGATTGCGCCCGGGGAGTGTAAAGGGATATGTTGTTATTTACCGTAGTTGTTTTCATATTGATATCGCCCTAAAAATATCGGACATCCGTTCGGGAGAACTTAAATACATTCAAGCGCAGTATTTCGTCCTCTTCGTTTAGGTAGAACCACGGATTATGGAATCGGTTGAGATTGCGTACTATATGTATATCGCGGGCGGGAGTGTTTCCTTCTATGAGCAGAAACGCTTTCTTTCCTGTTCGTGTGTTTACCGCCATATCCGCAACCATCACAGCATGTCCATATCGGTTTTTGCCTGCTACTTTGCGATGGGGATAGACGAATATGTCGCCTATTTGCAAATCTTTTAGTTCTCTCGTTTTCAGACTTTCTCGCATAGACGTAGTGTTGCACCCGCCGAACACTTTCCGCATATATTTCTCAAATGCTTTGCGGTCAATGCCTCCGGTATAGGACATCTGTTCACCATTCAAAGCGGTAAAATGAATCTTGTCATATTGCTTGGTTTGGTATAGATATTCCGCTCGCATGCGCATACAGACATCGGCACACTGCTCGTCGTCGGAGAGCAATGGTATATCTACCACCGCTGCCGATAGCCATTGGTAATTAGAGGGCTTGGTACTATTGTAAAGATGCACTTTAGTACCACGCGGTTTTAAAGGCAAGGAGCGCAGCCAAGTTGCATAACTCCCTTCGTTTGCGGGCAGGCGGGTGTATCCCATTGGCAAAGGGATCTCTCCAATGGTCTTTGCGTTATGCGGGTTATTGTCTCTGTTGAGGTATATGAAGTAATACCCAACGACGGCTACTATTCCGCATAAAATGAAGAGAATATAGATTCCCGAACGCAGTAATTTCTTTTGGTTATCGGTCATTATACGTGCTGCTATTTCTTACAACCTATAGTCAGAACCATGGTGTCATATACGACGGAAGATGTATCCAGTTTGTTTCCAGCGGCGTGATTCTTGAAAAGTCTTGCGTCTCATACTTTACGATGCTGACTTTCAAGTGCAAAGGTAGTACTTTTTTTGCATTTATGCAAGTATGGAGGCGGGAAAGCGCGGAATGCGCTGATTTTGATGGGATAAGCGGGGCGGGGATTCGGGCTGACGCCCGAAGCACTCGACAAAGAGAGGAGGCAGACCCCAGCCAGTTGGGGTATTATTCCCAGTTTGTTAGGGCATTATTCCATCCGGAGGGCTCGTTGGGGTCGTAATACACAGGGCAAGGGATGATGGAGGCGAGGGCCCGGGCGGAGCGGTAGTTGAGGCGGAGGGCAGTCGTGCCATAATACTCTTGGGCAGCGGCTTCAACTCCAAAGAGGCCGTAGCCCAACTCTATGACATTGAGGTACACTTCCATTATCCGCTCCTTGCCCCAGAAAAGTTCAATAAGCACTGTGAAGTATGCCTCAAACAACTTCCGGGTGTAGGTGCGGGCAGGAGTGCAGAACACGTTTTTGGCTGTTTGCTGGGAGATGGTGCTGCCTCCGGCCACGATGCACCCCATGCGTCGGTTGCGGTAAAAAGCGTCGAGCATGTCGTTGTAGGAGAAGCCTCCGTGTTCGTAGAAGCGGGCGTCTTCGGCCTCGATGACGGCCTCGATGATGTCCGGCGATATGTACTCTATCGGCACCCATTCCTGCCGGAGTGTGAGGCGCTCGCCCTGACTGAAAGCCTGATGCTTGCGGATAAGCATCAGGGGCGTGTAGCGTACCGGAGCAAAGCGGTAGAAGATGACTACCGCGATGCTCGATGCGAAGAATATAGCCGCGCACACGGCGCAGAACTTAACGAATCGCTTTACCATGGTCGTCAATCAATGTGCCGAAGTGGTCATAATACTCGCCGAATGAAGCAAAGAAAACATGCTTCGTCTGGGCTTCGATGGAGTGGAATAGGGGAGGAGTGAGGACGTGGTAATGCTTGTCCATAAGACCTCGTTTGTCGTTGTAATCCACATAGATAAGGCATTCGGTGTCCTCGTATATGTCTTCACCGTCGTAGTTTTTGCGTCCGGTGTTGTACGCCAGCGGTTCAATCCGCTTGAAGATGACTTTGTAAACCAGTTTGCCGTCGTAGTCAAACAGGCGTTGGATGCCGTTATGCTCGGTGGCAATCAGTCCCTCTGACCAGTCCACGACGATGGACTTGAAGGCGCCGCGCAGGATAGGTTTCATAGCGTGGTCATAGACGATACATTCGTTGCCCAACCGGGTGTTGTATAGCCGGTGGCTATAGTTGGTCTCAATCCTGTTGTAGATGGGCTCCAAGACCCAGTTGCACGCGGTGTCCAGCAGCCCGAAATGCTCGTAGTCTGTCTTGATAACGAGTCGGTTGGCGTAGAACTGCGGCTCCGACAGGTCGCGCGTCACGATGCCTTGGGCGTTCACCTGTGAGCCGTCCCGCCGGAAAACGAACAGTGAGTCCCGGCGCTCCATGATGCCGCGGTCGCAGGCGAACTCCCAGGCCCGGTCGTACTCGAGAGGGGTGATGAGTTGCGCCGTGTTGAGGTTGATATATGCGCGCCGGTGGTCCTTGGCGAGGATGGCGATGGTGTCGCCAGGGGAGACATGAAGCCACTCGATGCTATCCACCAGTATCTCACCGGTCCGAGGGTCGTAGATATGTGCACCATGCTTGTAGCGCAAGCCATTGCGCCCTATCTCTTCGCCGTACAGGCGCTTCTCGATGACTCGCGGGGCGGACCGGAGGCTCTTGACAAACGAGATACCGGCAGCGGTGATGATGACCGGCAAACAAACGAGGAGCACTCGCGTTGCGACACTACGCGCCTTCCAAAAGGCGACAAAACCCATCCAAAGGCGGGCAAAAAAGGAGGAAAAACGATTCATATAACCTGTAGTTTAATAGTGATTTTGCTGCAAAGGTAGTCGTTTTTTCCTGCGCATGCAAGCGTTCCGTGTGCGGATGTATGAAATAGCAAACAGCGTGTATGAACTCACGTCACACACGCTGTTTGGTACAAGAATAGAGGGCGGTTAGTGCTTCGGCCAGGCGATGAAACTGATGTTAGGGTAGGCGCGTGAGTCCCATAGACCCATCTTGGAGCCATTGCCGTCGGTGTCCAGGCACCACCCCATGGCGCTGCTGCCAACCAGGTAGATGGCGTTGGTTGTGCCGAGGTCCACGAGCGCCTGCGCGAAGTCGTGCATGGACTCGGTCGTTTGACTCTCCACGACGACGATGTGCCGGTCGATGTCGCAGAGTGCCCGGCGGATGGATTTGTTCTTGAGTTCGCTCTCGACGAGGGTGCCGTTGTCCACCAGCGGGTATTGGCGGAAGAAGTAGCCGTTTTGCTCCGTAGCCTGCTCAAAGAGGGGTGAGTTCTCCGCAACGCCGACGGTGACTATGTCGTTGATGATTGCGCAGTAGCCACGCTTGCTCAGCCCGCGGCTCAGGGGCTCGCCTTTGAGGACGAACGCTCCCACTATCTTCTTGTTGTCCGCGCGTACGTCGGCGGCCTGGAAGAACAGGATATAGTCGTCGCGGTGGCTCACGATGTCGTAGCCGACCTCCAGGTGGGGCGTGCTGTTCAAGGGGGCATAGACGCGCAGCGGGATGTCGTTGATGGTGATGTCGCGTGTGGCGGTGGCGCAGGCGGTGAGGGTGTCCGTTTCGGAGAGCCATGCACGCAGGGGATGGGGCTGCTCGGCGGGAGTCGCTTGCTCAAAGAGCCCCGGCTCACCGGGTGCTTGCGTATTCATCGGCCGCGACAACCATAGAAGGATGATTGCCGGAGCCGCAAGACCCATAATCAGGACTGCCACCCACCATGGGAAGGCCTTCTTCGGCTGCGGGGCCGCGCCGCCGATAACGCGGATTTCGCTGTCTGATATATACTCCTCTTTCGTCATAACATGTGGGTTTCGATTAAGTCCTTCAGTGCCTTCAGCGCGTCCTTGCTTGCCGACAGGGTGTAACGGTTCTGCTGGCTGTCTACAAGAATCAGTTGTTGTTTGGGTACGTGGATGTAATAGACGTAGTTTCGGTTGATAATAAGGCTCTTGCCTATCCTGACGAAATTTCTGCTCAGCTCGGGCAACTGGTCGGCAATCATGCGTTCGACCTGTCCTAACTGGAAGGTGACTAAGCGCATCTCTCCACCCGTCTGGAAGAAGTTGCAGTAGTTTCCGTCGGAGGAGATGTAGAGAATATGACTTGCCGCTACGCGTAGCAGGTCGTTTGAGGTAGATATGGTCAGATGCGTATTAGTCATATTGTATCCGATGTAAAATTACTACAAAAATTGCATATACGCAAGAGCGAGGCGTAGTTTTTCGGAGAAGAGGGGGGATTTATGCTATGTTTATGGCATGATGGCATTAGAGTATGTTTATGTCGTAGATGTGGCATTTACTTCCTGCCGCTCGATGCCCGCTATCTCCAACACAGGATTAACACAAGAAATAGGTTGACCCGGGTTGGGACAAGCGCAGGAAAGCATGATTTTATTGTTTGTTTTTCCGATATACCCGATACAAAGTCCATGTATTGGCGTTTCTTACCCATACATGGACTTTGTAGTGGATTATGCTCCGTACTATTATTCTGCTTCTTCGCTCGGCAGGAACATCAAGATGATGTTATAAATCGGGCATAGTACCCACCAGCCACTGTGGTTGGTGTCGTGGCAGCGACGTACCGCTACAGCGAGGTTCGGCAGAAGCAGAGCCAGAGATAGCAGGGTGTTGGCGATAGACCCGGCCTCTTCGTCTATCAGCGTAAACACAAATACAATCGCGAAGGTCGCGATGAAAACAAACAGTTGCCACCACCAGTATTCGGAGCGGCTTGCACGTCCCGAGAACGTGGCATACTTGCTAAAGCAAGTGGATACAGCTTGACCAAATGTCATAATAAAAAAGATTTAGAGTTAATAATTAGGGTTATATATATCCGCCATACGGAATGGGGTTAGTGATCAATAATACTGCAAAGGTGCAAAAAATATCCCGATTGACAAAAAAATAATTATCGTAAAAAGGTAAAGTCACTTCCCCTATTTCATCTAATCTGCCTAATCCCGCAACCAATATCTGCCATGCGCGCCTTGTAAATTACTGCCGAAGACGAAGACTTTGTCCAGCATCTATTCGCTTATTGGAGATATGCATCACTTCCGGCAATTCCCGAATCATCGCTATTGCATTCACGCGAAGTTCTGCAGCAGCGTGGTCTATATAGGGTTGCGCTTGGGGAGTGTAGAGGGATATGTTATTTAGAGGAGTCGTTTTCACATTTTCTCATTCACGGGTATTTTGTTTGCTTTTGAGACTATCGGCAGAATAGTTTGTTTCGTTGTATTAATAGCAATGGCAAGAATAATGTATATCCTTTTTAGAAAATAACACGGTAAACTTAACTCCAATAACCATGCTATGTAAAGAAGGCTCGGGAGATATTGACTGATAGAAATGTGCCAATTGGATTGAACCCGGTGTAATTGATTGTATATAGGGTCCCCGAGGATTTAAGTTAATTAGTGGTAAACTAGGGGGAGGTAATACATTAAGAATGCCATAGTCTACATAAGCCCCAATCCTATATTTATTATATAGTTGAACACCGAACTCTCCTGATACAGCTACATCATGGTTAAGTTTCATAGATGAATTATTGCGTATTTGTTCATCGTCGTAGAAATAGTGATTTGGCATATTCTGTAGAGGAGATATTAGATTCACATACTCCCCAGACGATGAAAATTCTCCATATGAAGATAATTGACCTACAATACATAATTTGGCCTTTATTCCTACTAAAAAATAAAAAGGTTTCCATATTCCCCCAAATAACAAAGGGGAATCGATTGTCATAAAATTAGCTTTGCCATGATGATTGGATAGCTCATAATGATAATTGCATAAATCACCCTTTTCATCAAGCATATTATCTAAGTGCCCGACCAAAGATTTTTGATAGAGCGAAGTATATGTCCAACTTGCTTCTACTCCTATTTGGAAGGCAAAATGATTAATCTGTAAATCATATAGTATTCCCACACCAGCTCCGCCCCCTCCATGTGCATCCACTTGTGCAGAATAGAGGTAGTCTTTATATCCAAATGTTGTCTCTATACCGAAAGAGTGAATATATATAGTTTGAGCATATTCTCTAATAGGGAGCAACAGAAGCAATATAACAAAGTACCGTTTCATCTTAATGAATAACTAATTTGTCAACACCTACAGCAGTACCATTCTTACGCTGTTTTTGCAGAAAATAAATGCCCTGCGGAAGATAAGAATGGAGATAATCATCTCCTGAACCTTTTTGTATAAGCAGTCCGTTTATATTGTATAAGTTGTATACATACTCATCAGTCCTGTTACATTGTACCACATCCTTTACACCAGTACCTTGAATGGGATAAATCGGGCATGTCGCTATTGACGTTCCGTCAGAAGATCTTGTCAGAACAACGTAGTAATACAGACCTTTCAAGCCTGTTGGACTATAATAGTAGGATCCCGTGGCACCAGGAATAGCTTCTCCTTCAACGTACCATTGGAATCCGGTAAAGTCGTAGCCTCCATTATATTGAGCATTCTGAACGGCTAATACATCATCAAATTTTTGCACAACAACTTGAGAAGAATACAGCAGATTGACGGTAAAGTCATAGACATGCTCTTCTTTACAAATGGAACCGGACAATACAAGTTGTCCACCGTATGAATTAGCATCAATCAGTTTAGCCCCTGCAAGTTGTGGAATCGGGATTTGAATGACTCCGTTGGATAAATCAGCGTTTAGGATATCCGTGAATCCGTTAAGGTGGGACAAAGAATCAAAATAGACACCATACTGGACTTCAGAAGATATCTCGGGTTCATAATAAATAGATATTATCTGTTCATCGGCACATATATCCGAAATGGGAAATTGTGGTACAGGAAAATCTAGAATCGACAATGTAAGTTGACGAATGCTATCACACCCATTGACCGTTTGGTATGAGAAAGTATATGTGCCAGCAGTATCCAATAGAACGTGTTCATAAAAGAACAGATCTCCTTGACAAATGGTATCCATCTCATGTATAAGATAGGTTGGATGGACAATTAGTGATAACTCCATAATACTATCGCAGCCATAATGAGTTCGCAAACTATCATAATAAATCCCTGTTTGATAATAGGTGTTGTTATGCCACGTTAAAGACTCCCCCTGACATAACGCAACGGATTCTTTCGTATAATAAGTAGGCATGACTTGTAAGTGCAATTCCAAGACGCTGTCTGTCATATATATGGATTGATATGTCTTTGAATAGACTCCAGTCTCAGAATAAGTGCTGTTTTGCCAGTTATATAATTCTCCTTTACATATAGTATCATAGGTCAAAATCTTATATTTAGGGTGAGTAATTAGGTGCAAGGTAAGAATACTATCACATCCCGAAGTAGTATATAAATGTTCCCTATAATCTCCAGTTTCAGTATAAATATGTCCACACCATTGATAATTCATCCCTTCCTTGATAGTATCATAAGTGTGAAAATCATAGGTAGGATTTTCTATTAATGTTAATTGCACAATGCTATCGCACGAAGAGATAGTGGAGAGGGAGTCTATATAGATTCCGGGAGTTTTAATATTGTTATTATGCCATTGAATACTGTCGCCATGACAGAACGCAATGGTATCATATACATGATATGTGGGCAATACTGTCAGGCGTAACTCATATAGACTATCGCACTCATATATTGTTGAATATGCATCGTAGTAAATACTATCAATCATATATACAGAGTCTCTCCATACAATTGAATCTCCGGCACAGATAGTAGCTTCTGTTACAAAATGGAAAATGGGATAAAAATTAATCGTGAGTTTATAAACGCTATCACATCCGAAAACTGTCAGCAAACTATCCCAGTAGATACCAGATTCGGAAAGCTCTTTACCATGCCACGAATAATAGGAGCCTTCGCAGGTGGCGTATTCTTCCTCAAAATAATATTTTTCCGCTACTCCAAGATTTAGTTGAACCACACTATCACATCCCCCTATATTTGCAGAATATGTTTTCGTATATACTCCCGGTTCGGTATATAGTTCATTTTGCCATATAAATCCTTCGCCGCTGCAAATATACGCACTTTCTCTGTGCAAATATGTAGGTTGCACCGTTAGGTTCAATACATAGACACTATCACAACCATTTATCGTTGAATAATAGTCATAGTAAGTATCATTTTGACTACATTGCCGCCCTCTCCACTCATAGACTTCCCCTTCACATATAGTTGCGAACTCTGTGTGTTTGTAACTTGGATTAACAGTTAGATGAAGAATATATACACTATCACAATTATATTGATTTTTAAGACTATCATAATATATTCCGGACTCATGATAGGTCTTTCCTCGCCAATCATAAACTTCATTATCACATATTGAGGCATATTCTACATGCTCAAATGGATGAATAATTTTTAACTCTAATTGATAGACGCTATCGCAGTGGTATATACTTGTCAAACTATCCCAATATATACCAGCTTGAGTATATTTTTTATTTCTCCAGATATAATAGTCCCCCTCGCAAATCGTTACAACCTTTGAATATTGATACTTAGGGTATTCTATCAAATCCAATTGGTAAATACTATCGCACCCATCAATGGTTTTATATTCATCGTAATATGTGCCGGCTTTGGTATAATCATACCCATGCCAATAATAACTTCCGCCGGAACAGATATATGCGCGTTCTTGTTTTATAAAAGGTTCCCCGACTTTTAGATTCAGCATGTATGTCGCACCGCAATCTTTACCTGTGCTTTCAACACTATGATAATATGTACCGGATTCAGAATAATCCTCGCTGAACCACTCATATACCTCTCCTGCACAAATGACAACATTCTCTTCTCCATAAAGCGGAGTTCCAACATGCAAATTAAGTTGGTATACACTATCACCGCCATTCACATTTATCATACTATCACTATACACTCCCGATTCTGTATACGTATTCCTACGCCAAGTATAAGTTTCTCCTTCGCATATATAGGCGGTACTTGAGTATAACTGTGTTCTTAAATATGACAAATTCAATTGATAGACACTATCGCATCCATATACAGTCTTCAATGAATCAAAGTATTGCCCCGGTGCTGTTAGACGATGTCCTCTCCATGAAAATTGTCCATTGCTACGTATCGTGTTTTCCTCAATAAACAAGTACTTCTTATTAACGGATAAATTCAAAATGCGGACACTATCACATCCATCTTTGGATTGTAAATAGGCATAATAAATACCTGGATTCGTATAGTCCTGATTATGCCAATGATACGTTTCCCCCTCACATATTGTATCATATTCCTCAAATCTGTATTTGGGAGCGATGGAAAGGCTTAATTTATAGACACTATCACATCCCGTCGAAGTTATCAAACTATCATAATATACTCCACGATCTTTGTAGACTTGACCGCGCCATCTGAAGGATTCTCCTTCACAAACTTGCTCATTTGAGTTAAATGCGTAATTCTGTGATACTACTAAGTCCAAGTAATAAATACTATCACAACCTGCAATAGTAGTATATTCTTCTTTGTAATGACCAGATTGTGTGTAGGATTTTCTGCGCCATTGATATGCTTCTCCTTGACAAATAGTGTCTGAAGTATAAAAGGCATATTTCTTATTGACATTTAACACTAGGGTGTCAATAATCTCACATCCGTTATTATTTCTTATGCGGTTGTAGTATATTCCAGAAACGGAATATTGCTTACCCTTCCAAGCGTATGCTTCACCTTCGCAAATATTGTGTTTTTCTTTATGACCTCTTTCGGAATCAATTGTTAACTGCAGCTCATATATTTTATCATAACAACCATTGCTATTCCCCATACCTTCTGTGTATATCCCCGATTGAGCATAATTCGCCCCACGCCAATAATATGACCCTCCATCACATATGACTTTAGTTGTTACTACCCGTTCCGGCTCTGTCTTAACGATAATTGCAGTGTCTCGCAAATCAAAGTAGTCACCATTTGCAGCAGTAAATTGCAGTCGAGCCGTAATCGCGTCCAGTGTGGTCGGGTCTATTGTTATTTGCTCACCAGTTCCTAACACACGACCATTAATGCCTTGTCCCTCATAATAGGTTATCGTGTACTGCGGTGTACTAATGGGAGCGAAACGCCACGCTTCTCTATCTGCAGTCCAACTATCTGTTGTGTTGCGATTTGGGGCCGCTATCGCTTTTGTACACGTCTGATTCTGAATGCCTATGATGCCACGTCCTAAATTCCATTGGGGGCATCTGGATTTGTGCAAGACATATACATCTATCACATTCGTTCCTTCATATAAAACTATTTGGAATGAATCCCAATATTTTGTACCGCTCTGACAATCGTAATTAGGAACTTTGTTCCATGACACCGTCAGGGTTCGGCATGGATATTCGCCCAATACTCCATATCGGATGCTACCATTTGTATGTTGTGAAGAAATCTTATTAGGATCAATATCTTCAAATACACCATATATCGCATTCTCCCAATTGCCTCCCAAATTGCCATGAAACTTAGTGCTAGGAATGTTTGGTTTGTTTTTTAGATCCCAGCCGCTTGCATAATTGGCAACGGATGTGTTGAATGAGATTAGACCATTCGCACCGACGACAGCCCTGTTATAGGAATTCTCGAAAAAACAGAAATTAAATGGCAATTGGATAATATCCCCCCAAACATCATCTAAGTTAATAAATATCCGTGTCCCCATATCTAAAGGGAAGGGAGGAGCATAAGGAATCGAGTACACATTATAGCCTGTAATTTGTCCTCCAGAGACTCCAAATGTAGGACGAATTGTAAGAGAAGTCTCACATCCGGCATCAATGTAACGAAAGGTTGACTTTGGACCGGTTATAGATGGTAGCTCAATGTTCGGGCATGCCAAAGATACCTCGTCATAACTTGTTGAAACGGATTGCGGCAATTTCCTCATTACTCGCACAGAATCGGGCGTTATTGCAAATGACAAAGTCGCATTTAATAATATAAATATTACTATGTATCTGCCGATAGTGAGACTTCTCTTTTTCATTTTTTTTTCTATTATTGCAGGCTCAATATGGGTTAATTAGTCATTTTGCAAGGAACCATCCTTATTTAGAATAATAGTCCCTGTGAGATGTCTAAGATTTTCCTCTGAAAAGACAATTTCCCCTTTGTGTGCTACGACACTATAGTCCGTTGTGCCACAAGGAATACCCTCCATATAGCCGGTAAGACTATAGTGAAAAATACTATCGTCAAGAATAGGAACTGTATCGCAGAATCTTTTGGGTAATGCGGAGAGGCTTTTAATTACATTATCATTCTTTCGTAACAAAACGACAGAATCAATAGGAACGTTATCATCATCAAAATTATAAGTATCAAAATTCAGAATGGCCATATCCGCATTGTATCTATCATATTCCGAATGGAACTCGGAGACCCAATCGTATGGCATATAAAGCACTATAGTTCTATATCCCGTAAATAATGAAATTCCTTTGTCCGTATATCGGAACGAGTATGAGACATAGATATTACACAATCCGGCGCTATCCATTCTAAGGGAACAACTATCGGGAAATGAACTCATCTTTTGGACAGGCTGACCATCCATGCTGATAGTAATGGACTTCAATCGGTTATCTTCAGCTGTAGCAATTACTTTCATACTGTCTCCGCAAAATACGCTTTGTGACAGTTTGGAAACAATTCCTCCATAATAAACACCATTTACTGTCAAAGTATGTGTGCATAAATACTTCGCATATGTAATATACCATGGAGCGTTTAGGGAATCAAATATTTGTACAGAAATAGTGTCTTTCCTTGTTCCTGTAGTTTCATACCCTGTTTCTCCACATAGTAAGCACGAACTCATCATGCATACGATGCACGTTAGAAGTGCAAAAAAAGAAAGTTTTTTCATTTTTGATAAAATTTTTTAGTTTATATTAGGAATTAGCCCTAGGCCTATAGGATCAATAGATCCTATCTGGTGCTGACGTTTTTCTCCTGAGAAAACAATTTCCCCTTTATGTACGGAGACTACATGTTCTGACTTCCCCAAAGGTACTTGTTCGTAGTAGCCCTCGAGCGAATAGTAGAACGTACTATCATCTATCAAGGGAATAGTATCGTAGATGGTTATACTATCATTGAATATAAGATGCTTAGAAAAAGCATCATTCTCACGCTTAAATGTTACATTATTAACGGGAGCATGCTTGCTCTCATTGTTCGTGTTGTGGACGTCAAATTTTAAGATGGCAATATCTGCATTAATTCTGTCATAACTGAACTGAAAATCGGAGAACCAATTATAAGCCATGTGATGAGATAGAGAAAAATTCCCACTATGCAAAAGACCAAAGGCGGGGGAGCATACCATTTGCAAATCATATTGTCCTTTCATGTTTCCCGTTTTTATGAAAGATGTATCTGGAAAAGAAGAAATAGTATGTATCTCTTCTCCATTTATTCTGAAAGAGATTTTTAATTCAGTAGTATCATTAATAAGAGCAGAATCAACTATAGACGAATACACGGGAATACTATCCCCCGCAACTACTATATAGGGGTTTATAGTGCAGGCTAAAAGGCCATTTGCCCATTCCCCACTATAAGTAATGTTTGAATATGTAAGGTATGGTACAGCCTCATCCGTACTATCTACCACAAGAATTTTGACTTTTGTTTCTACACTATCAGGCCATTCAAGAAGAACATCAGTCTCAATACAAGGAACACAACTATTGGCGATACATATACATATCGCGCACATAACAATGTAAATGCAAGATGATAGTTTTCTTTTCATTTTAGTAGTTTTTATAAGTTAAACATCAATTGATTATAACACAATCTTTTTCATAAGCATTCCTTGCTTGATACAATATACGCCATGGGGCAGATTCAAATCCTTTAGGTTTACACAGTCGCTCCATTGAGGAAATCGTCCAATAAGTTGACCTGTTATGGAATGAATAGACACAGGACCTTCCGTGTTGAATACATTAACGCTTGGCTTTATGAATGATTTGTACAGGACGCTTCCGAGTATGGAGATAGGAAACCACTCGCCATTTTCAGATTGACAATATATCGACAAATTATATTCATCAGAACCCAATTGGGAAAGTCTTTCTTTCTCCAAAGGAATCTTGGCCGTCATAGTGGCAGAACCATATCCATATGCCAAGAGATAGGAGTCAGGAAACATCTCCGATAAAGAGAAATAATCAGAAGGTTTTTCAGTGGCAGGATAAATAATTATCTTAAAAATACCCGGATATGCTAAGATTGACGCAACGCTATAATTATACAAGGTTACTTCTAATTGAAACCGCCAATCGTCAGGCCAAGGTAATAGTTCATAAGAAGTTTGAATAGTTATGCTATCTGCCACCAGTAGTTGCCCGTTGTGACTAATAGGTCTTGCCTGTGATTTCGGTTGTATCCCCGTAAAAAATTGTACATAATTGTTGAATTGATATGAACCAATCAAGATACTTGATGGCTCTAAAGCAGACAAACGGAACCATCCATCCGCTATCCCATACCATCCCCAATTAAAATGAAATAGGTGGTTGTCATATCCATCACATACAAATGCATGTCCTCCTTGGAGCCCCGCCCCAGTCACAAATACGGGTCGTTTCTCTGCTAATTCATCATAAAGGATGCTCTCCAGCGTGTCCGATTGGCAATAATCTTTTGCGAATACCTGAACATTCTCGTCGTAATCAAAATGAGAGAATAAAGCAGAAAAAGCATTTCCCTTGATTTCTGCATTATCCAGCCCGCTTCCCTCGTGTGCGTAGTGCATGCCCGAGGCCTGTCCGATATGATACATTAATGTGGCAACTGCGTGCTGTTGTTCTTCCGTAGTTTGACTCAAAGAGTATTCAATCCCCAAACCATAATCATCTACCATATTTTCCCACTGGTAAGTTGTTGATGCAAAATCGCAGAATAACTCTTGTGTATATGAACTGTCAGAGGCACAAACATAGTCCATTCGATGGGTTCCTATTCCCTGCTTGGGCCATTGCCAATAATTCATGATTTGTGCCAAAGCCGTAGCAACGCACCCTGTGGGGCAGGATCTCCCCTCACAATCAATGGGGCAATATCTGTTATAAGGGATATCCTGTCCCCATTGGGTGGATAATAGAGGAGCAATAGTTTCACGTTCGGATATATAATCTGCCGTAATTGGACTGTGCCGTTGTTTTTTTTCACGCCAAGTTTTAACTTCATTATCATATCCATTCAGCCACATTTGGAGAGCCGGAGGTAACGATGATTTAACAAAATTCCCAGAAGCACTATAGCCGAGGATTTCCGGTAATTCTGTATCAGTTGAGACCAGAAGAAAACCTCCATCCATATCGATTACATAATATGCTTCGGATTCTTCTGCGATAGATAATGCTTTGCAGGGAGAATTGTTTTGTATATGTTTCTTGAGCGAAGATGACCTCGTCAGTGTTAGCCTTGCTATTTCCAATGCATCACTTGAGGAACGATGGGTAGCATGAATATTCATCACGATGAATAATAAGAAGACTATACCTAACCCGTTGGCGGAATTACCCCAGCGCATATTTAATTCTTCCAATCGGTTTGTTGTTGATAAAGTTAATATATTGTAGGACAGTGATTGCGCTGATTTTGCTGATAATACGAGCAAAAAGTCCTACTTGTTGTTTGGCA